>JANPKZ010000229.1:0-4654 GCA_031426295.1 Saprospiraceae bacterium | reverse complement strand
TGTGGTACAGAAACATGCATTTGATTATCTCGATGCACCTGTCACGCGTGTCAACAGCGCTGATACATCTCTTCCCTATGCACCAACGCTTGTGGAAGAGTGGTTGCCAAATCCTGCCAAGGTGATTGCTGCTGTGAAGGCAGTTATGTATCGTTAGAGGGACGAAGTACGAAGTTGGAAGGACGAGTTTTTTGACACAAGACTAAAGGATATCAGACGCCAGACTTATGGCGAGTTTATAATGTTGGTGGGAACACCAACATTGGCTAAAGTGTATATCCTACAGCTAGCTAGGCGTTGTTGATGTTCCCACCAACAACAGTTAGCTAGCCGTTGTTGGTGTTCCCACCGACAACGCACCTACGCATGATCACACGTTAAACCGGAAGTGCATAATATCCCCATCCTGCACAACATACTCTTTGCCTTCCACACCCATCTTACCAGCTTCTTTTACTGCTGCTTCTGAGCCATACTTGAGGAAGTCATCGTACTTGATTACTTCTGCGCGGATGAATCCTTTTTCAAAATCTGTATGAATGACACCTGCAGCCTGTGGCGCTTTGCTTCCTTTGCGAACAGTCCAGGCACGAACTTCTTTTTCTCCTGCGGTGAAGTATGTGATCAGGTGAAGGAGTTCATATCCTGCTCTGATCACACGGTTAACACCCGGTTCATCAAGACCGAGATCGTGAACGAACTCCATACGTTCCTCCAGTGTGTCAAGCACTGCAATATCGGATTCGATAGCTGCGCTGATGCAGATCAGGCCCGCCCCTTCAGATTTAATGGCTTCCTGCAATTGCTTTGAATAAGCATTTCCATTGACAGATGAAGCTTCATCTACATTACACACATACAATACTGGTTTAGCTGTGAGCAACATCATCTCACGCATAACATCCGCATGGATATCCGGTACCTCAAAGCTGCGGGCTGGCTGACCTGCGAGCATATGCGCCCGTAATCCTGACAACCAGTTGACTAATTCTACATCTTCTTTTTTACCACTTTTTGCAAATTTGGAGGCTTTATCCAATCTCTTCTCCACACTTTCGAGATCCTTAAGACCAAGCTCAATATCGATGATCTCTTTATCCCGTACTGGTGAAATACTGCCATCTACATGCACAACATTATCATCATCAAAACATCGAACCACGTGAAGAATAGCATCCACTTCGCGGATATTTGCGAGGAACTGATTTCCCAACCCTTCACCCTGTGATGCTCCTTTGATCAGACCCGCGATGTCGAGGATATCCACTGTTGTGGGAACCAGTCTTTGAGGAACCACAATTTTTGCCAATTCATCAAGCCTCGGATCGGGCACGGTGATGACACCGATGTTGGGTTCCTTGGTAGCAAATGGATAATTAGCAGCTAAAACGCCCGCAGAAGTTAATGCATTGAATAAGGTTGATTTGCCCACATTGGGTAATCCGACAATACCACATTTCAGTCCCATAAAATAAAGTTCTGTTTGAACAGGTTAATTTGAGGGCGCAAAGATAACATTCTGTTGTCCCCCGATCCCGGTACACTATGAATTACCTCGCACACTCGTTCCTGTCACCAGATGATCCGTTAATCCTAATGGGCAATATCTGGGGGGATATCCTCAAACCCAAAGATTATGGGTTATTGACTCCCAGCATGATCCGGGGTATCGAACAGCACAAACGGATTGATTCATTTACGGATCAGCATGATGGAGTGGGAGAGATAATCTCACTCATCCGGCCGTACCAGGGTAAATACACACCCGTAGTGGCTGATGTTCTAATGGATTTTATGCTCAGTAAATTCTGGCATGTTTTCCATGAAGACGACCTTCAGACATTTTGCAATAAAGTCTATAGCGTGGTACGAAGTCACCTTGAGTTTGTACCTGAACGGCTGCATCCCCGTATTCTGAGAATGATGGAGCACCGTTGGCTTGAGTCATGTGCTACAAGAGATCGGATGCAATCTACCCTGACGATGTTGAGCCGGCGTGCTTCATTTGAAAACAAAATCCCAGAGGCTATGATCCCCTATGAATTGCATGAGCACACCATGGACAGGTTGTTCCTCACATTTTTTGAGGATCTGCGCTCACATGTTAGCCTTCAAAATGCAGGCTGATTGTAAAGGTTCGTGAGAAAACCTTTTCAATGACCGTCGATTGGGCAAGTTTACTATTGTAGATAAGAATGTTGCCGATGCCCTGTGAATATTTGATCTCAGGAGATAGGATAAAAAAGGGCAGGAAAAACTGCATTCCGGCTCCTACTTCCACAGCATAATCATGGGGCGAAATCCGGATAATCCGGTCAGCTTGTTCGTTTCTGATCCTTGCATTGGAGGCCACATCATACGTGTATTTAGCACCTGCCAAAACAAAGACACGCATGTCATGGAATGGCTCAGATTTAAACCTTACCTGAAATGGTGCTTGTACAAGCACACTTTCGATTCGTTTCACCTGTTCGACCTCATCGGCTGCATTTACATAGAAGAACTTACGTCCGACGAATGAGAATCCGGGGAGAAAGCGGAAGTCAAAATATTCGCCAAGCTTCATATTTCCCACAATAGAAACATTCAGGCCGGGTCCACCGAGGCCTTCAGCTATATTGAAGCTATCGTTGAGGATGAATCTGCTGGAAGGCTGTACCTGGAAATTTGAGTTATTGTATCCAAACGTTAAGCCGAAGTAATACGACTTGGCCTGAAATTCACGGAAGTTGTGATTCCCTTTGGTAGCCTGAGCTTCACTCTGCAGGGGAATGAGCCCGAGAAGGATAAGGATTAGGGCTTTGATGCCTGGTAAATAGCGCATATGCCTGCGGATAATGGTTTGTATTGGGGGTTTTGAAATCCCGCCTTAATTAATTCATGATTAAAAGCTTCAAAGTCCGGGAATGCCTGCACAGATTCATAGAGATACCTGTATGCTTTCCTGTCACCTGAGGTCCATGACCCTATTAACGGAAGTACGTGCCGGAAATATATATTAAACAGCTGCCGGAACGGAAAAACCCGTGGCTTTGTAAATTCCAGGACCATGAGGGGTGCGCCAGGCTTCAATACCCTGCATATTTCCTTTAAGCCAGCCTGGAGGTCAGCAAAATTCCTGACACCAAAAGCTACTGTTGCTGCGTCAAATGTCCCGGTTTCAAATGCGAGATGTTCAGCATCTCCTTTTATAAATTCAATTGAAGCATGTAGCCCTGAAGTCTTATCAATCAGTCGTTTGCGTGCCACATCAAGCATGCCGGCAGAAAGATCGAGCCCGGTGATCTTTTCAGGTTTTAATAGTTGATCTGCAGTGAAGGCCAGGTCCCCGGTTCCTGTAGCAATATCCAGAATGTGTTTAGGATTGGCAGGCGCAAGTGTCAGCAAGGCTTGTTTACGCCAGTTCTTATCAATTCCCAGGGAGAGTAGGCGATTGAGGAAGTCGTATTTGCCGGAGATCTTATCAAACATGATTTCGACCTCGGCTTTTTTATCCCATTGGGCTGAGTTATATGGCTTTATCTCCGACAACGGTGCAAAAATAAGGATTCGGTAAGGCCTGATGTAGGCCGGATCGGATCAGGTGTAAAATATGTCGTAAAGTTAATATGTATCTGTCTCATTATCAGTATATTTTTTATTAAAAAAAGTTTTTATTTGGAGGCTTCCAGAACCAATTAGTTATTTCCAAAAAACCTCAAAAACATGTGGACAATACTGTTAAAACACGCCTTCAATTTGCTACCTTTGCGCCATTCAGTTTGATTTCATTTGTTAATTATATATGTCTGATAATCTTAGAGTTATACCAATAAATATAGAAGATGAGTTAAAGTCCGCTTACATCGATTATTCGATGTCGGTAATCATCTCAAGAGCCCTGCCCGATGTGCGGGACGGATTTAAGCCAGTACACCGCAGAGTGTTGTACGGAATGCATGAATTAGGTCTTAGCTACACAAAGCCGTTCAAAAAGTCTGCGAGAATTGTAGGGGAAGTTTTAGGAAAGTATCATCCCCATGGCGATACTGCTGTATATGATTCCATGGTACGTATGGCCCAGGAATGGTCGCTGAGATATCCTATGGTTCATCCACAGGGAAATTTCGGGAGCATGGATGGTGACAGCCCGGCTGCCATGCGATATACTGAAGCGCGCCTGATGCGGATCGCGGATGAAATGCTGGATGATATCGAAAAAGATACAGTTGATTTCCAACTCAACTTTGACGATTCACTCGAGGAGCCTTCTGTTCTTCCAGCTAAAATTCCAAACCTTCTCATCAATGGTTCCAGTGGTATTGCGGTAGGAATGGCCACAAATATGTTGCCACACAATCTCTCTGAAGTTGTAGATGGAATTTCTGCTATTATTGATAATCCGGATCTTACGTTGCTTGAGTTAATGTCTTACATTAAGGCTCCAGACTTTCCGACGGGCGGTATTATCTATGGCGTAGACGGCATTAAAGAAGCGTATGAGACGGGTCGGGGTAAAGTAATTCTTCGAGGAGTTGCTGAAATCCAGGAAGGCACTCATGGCAATGATGTCATTATTATAAAGGAAATCCCATATCAGGTCAATAAGGCCAACCTTGTTAAGGCTATTGATGAATTACGACGGGAGGAAAAAGTTAAAGGTATTTCTCACGTG
>JANPKZ010000228.1:0-22163 GCA_031426295.1 Saprospiraceae bacterium | reverse complement strand
AGGAACGTATAGTACTTCTGTCCTGATCAATTCAGGCCACTCATGTGGTGTTTCTTCCTGGTCAAGATAACCGATCAGGTCTTTCACATACAAGATCCCTTTGATATTATCAAGTTGTTCTTCGAACACAGGTAGCCTGCTATACCCCGCTTCTCTTACGACACTCATCATTTCATCGAGCGAGACAGTGACATCCAAAGCAATAATGTCCATACGTGAACGCATGATCTGTTTGACAGCGACATCATTAAATGTAACAATGGATTTCAGGATCTCAGCTTCCACTGCTGAGTCTTTGTCTTTTGCAACGGCGAGATCAATCGCTCTGTCAATGTCATCTTTATTGGCTCCAAGGTTTGAGTCTTTTCCGAGTCTCTTTTCAAGCTTGTTGCCCCATCCGACCATGGTTTTGTTTAGTGGTGCCAATAATGTCATGAGAATGTTTACGGGTGCGCTCATAAGTCTGGCAAGACCTATATTGTTGACATTGGCATATATCTTTGGAACAACTTCTCCAAAGAGAACAAGTAAGAATGTAATGCCTACGACGGAAATTAAAAAGCTGATGACACCAGACCATTGATATGGATCCATCCAGTGCGTGATGGACCATCCGCTGACAGATGTACCCCAGCCAAAAAGTGTTTCCTCCGGTATGATCAGGTTGATGAGATAATACGACAGGATGACGATCGAGATATTGACCAGGTTATTCGTGATAAGGATCGTCGCGAGCAGACGTCGTGGTTTATCACGCAGTGCAAGTATGCGTTGTCCGGAAGCATTGTGCTCTTCTTCCAGTAGTTTCAATTGATTACTGTCCAGGGAAAAAAAGGCGACCTCAGATCCGCTGATGAGCGCAGAGCAAGCTAATAAGATCAAAAGGAGTAATAATCCACCAGCCAAACCCCAGCTAAAGAAGGCAACAAGAATATATAAGAAGGGCTCGGTATCCAATCCGGAGGAATTAAGTCAGAAAATTTTGGGCGGATGATCAGAAAGGAAGATCGTCATCAGCATGCTGTTCGCCACTGGTTGTAATGGGACCTGAGGTATCGTTCATGGGCTCTTCACCGTGGAAGTCATCCTCGTGTCCTCCCGGACCTGCGGCTCTCCGGTCGAGGATGCGAAAACTATTGGCTACGACTTCTGTCACATACCGATCGATTCCGTCTTTATCCTGGTATTTGCGATGCGTAAGCTTACCTTCCACGTAAATCTGGCTGCCTTTTTTCAGTTGCTTTTCAGCACGTTCTGCAAGTGACCTCCACGCTACGACATCGTGCCATTCAGTCACAGTCTGCCAATCTCCTTTTTTGTCTTTATAACTTTCATTTGTTGCCACGGAAAACTTGGCCACTGCTACGTTTCCTTCTAGGTATCGTACTTCAGGGTCTCTGCCGAGGTTTCCGATCAGGATCACTTTATTTACCATGGAGGTATTGGTTTTAGTCTGGTTGGACGGCAAAGATAAAGAAAGTGGGATGGAGCGTGTGAAAGGGCATAAATCTACTGCCAACTGGAATCTTACCAGGATAGTTGTTTTTCAAGGCATTGACATATATTTCCTAAAATTTAAATCAATGTCTCAATATTCATTTGTCACTCAATGGAGTTTTCAGGCTCCCCTGGAGAAAGTCTGGAACGAAATCAGTGACATGGATCGCTGGCCGGAATGGTGGAAAATGTTAAATGTGTGGAACTGGTCAAAAATGGAGCGATTGATGATATAGGAAGTATAAGACGTATTACCTGGTCTACTGCTTTGCCGTATACGCTAAGCTTTGTTTCTGAACTAACGCAATTAGAACCTCTGAAACGAATGGAGGGTGTGGCGCGTGGAGAGCTTACAGGCAAAGGGATCTGGACGTTTTCACAGGCAGGAAATCAAACATTGGTTCGCTATGATTGGGAAGTGCGAACGACCAAAAAATGGATGAATATTTTCGCACCGATTGCACGGCCTTTGTTTCATTGGAACCATGATAAAGTGATGGAAGCAGGCTATGACGGATTAAAAAAAAGGCTTGGCATATAAATTTTCACACAACAAAATCAATGGGAAATCGATTCTTAAAGCATAGAGAATCTAAACCCTAATCCTATGAACGCTCTACTACGTCTATTGCCATGTGCATTACTCTTCACCTGCCTCTCGGTTTCACAAGCCCAGGTCACCGGTAAATGGAAAACTTTTGGTGAACAGGATGGTAAAGAAAAAGCCATTATAGAAATATATGAGCAGGATGGAAAGCTTGTGGGTAAAGTGGTAAAACTCCTGCCTGATGCCGTCATTACAAAATGTGTAAAATGTGAGGGAAGCATGAAGGACAGGCCCATTGAAGGCATGGTGATCCTGCATGGCCTGACAAAAACATCACAGGGTGGTACGGATGGAAAGATCATCGATCCCAGTAGTGGAAGAACCTATAGTTGTTTTGTGGAATTAGAAAAATCAGACACGCTGAAAGTGCGTGGCTATATCGGGATGCCTACATTAGGTCGCACCCAATACTGGCAGCGTGTAAAGGTGTAAACTGATCTTTTTTACAACTACTATAATGCAAATGTGATTCCCTGCGCAAGTGGTAGATCATTGCTCCAGTTGATCGTATTGGTTTGTCGACGCATGTAAGCTTTCCACGAATCAGATCCGCTCTCACGACCACCTCCCGTTTCTTTTTCTCCTCCAAAGGCACCGCCAATCTCAGCTCCGGATGTACCGATGTTGACATTCGCAATACCACAATCAGATCCCGCTGCCGATAAAAAGCGTTCAGCTTCTTTCATGCTGTCAGTAAGGATAGCAGAAGACAAACCTTGCGGTACATTATTTTGTAACCGTATTGCCTCCTCAATCGTTCGGTACGACATTACGTACAGAATAGGTGCAAACGTTTCTGACTGCACGATCGCCATATCATTTTTTGCTTCAGCAATACATGGCAGTACATAACAACCACTTGCATATTTTTTTCCTTTCAATACGCCTCCCGGCACGATCATCCTGCCACCTTGTTTTTCAATCGCCTCCAATGCTTTCTGGTAATGGAATACTGCCTGCAGATCAATTAATGGTCCCATATGAACCGTTGGATCTAATGGATTACCAATTTTGATTTGTTTGTATGCTTTCGTAAGAGCTGAAACTACTTTGTCATATATCGATTGATGAATGATAAGTCTTCTTGTGCTTGTGCAACGTTGACCTGCAGTTCCTACTGCACCAAATACGCATGCTGTCAACACAATTTTCAGATCTGCCTTTGGTGTAACGATGATTGCATTATTTCCACCAAGTTCAAGTAATGATCTTCCGAGGCGTGCTGCAACAGCTGCACCTACAATTTTTCCCATGCGCGTACTTCCTGTTGCAGAGATCAGAGGAACCCGTGTATCATTTGTAAGGAATTCACCTACACGGTAATCTCCATTGATCATGCTTACAATTCCTTCCGGCAAATTATTGGCCCTCATCACCTCCTGGAAAATATTCATACAGGCGACGCCACACAAAGGTGTTTTTTCAGAAGGTTTCCATACGACTACATCACCACATACAAGCGCAAGCATCGCATTCCATGACCATACTGCTACTGGAAAATTAAATGCAGAAATCACACCCACTATACCCAGTGGATGCCATTGCTCGTACATCCTGTGCATGCTGCGTTCAGAATGCATCGTAAGTCCATATAGTTGACGTGACAGACCTACAGCGAAATCGCAAATGTCGATCATCTCCTGCACTTCACCCCATCCTTCCTGGAGGCTCTTTCCCATCTCATAGGATACCAGACGACCTAACGGATCTTTATAGCGTCTGAGTGCTTCTCCATATTGACGTACAATCTCACCACGCTTGGGAGCCGGCATCATCTGCCATACTTCAAAAGCTTTCTGAGCTGTCTTTATAACTTTCTCATATTCTTTTGGTGTCGTATTACTTACAGCACCTATCAGATTTCCATCTACCGGTGAAGGTGATGGCTGATAATTTTTGGAATTCGTGGATTTAAGCCCCGTGATCGTGCCGTTATTGAATTTTTTAACGCCAAGCCTGCTTAAAAATTTAGTGTCAATAGCCATGATAAAGAGTCCTAAAATGTGTCGATCGAATTTGGAACAAATTGCGGCTGCAAAGATGAGTATTCTTGAATAAACAATGTACTCCTTCCTATGCAGTCATTGAAGAGTCCGGGTAACGAAATCTGATTGAAAAAAGTTGATTTGTTGCTTTGGATCAGGGAATCAGGCTGATCGTTCCGGTGTGCACGGCATCTCCTTCGGAATAGATCACATACTGATACAAACCAGCAGGCCATTTAGCCGTAGTGATATCATGTGATTTACCTGAAATCGATTTAGCTGCATACATACGCTGTCCAACTGTATTATATACCGCGATTGATGGTTCTGTGATTTCGGGTAGCTCAATCCTGAAGCGACTTGACGCAGGATTCGGAATTACAGAAAATGAAGATGCGTCAAAATCATCTGTTGCTACCGTTTCCTGATCTATCGTAACCACTTTGAAGTCATCAAAATAAAATCCATCGAGATTGACAAATCCTTCTGTGACGAGGATAAAGCGAAGTTGTATTTGTTCTCCAATATATGCATCCAGATCAGACCGCTCCAGTACCCAGTTGTGCTGATCATCATCATACAAGGGTTCTTCATACATCTGGAAAAACGATCCGGGTTTTGAATAATGACCACAGACATTATCCCAGTTGACACCATCCCTGCTTGCCTGGAAAGAAGCAAAGTCAAACTGATCTTCAATTTCCCACTTTGCCCAGAATTGTGCATATGCAGATGTGACATCACGCAGATCTACGATTTCGTTAAGCAGGATGACCTGGTTGGAATTAGGTTCATAATTTCCAAGCGGACTGTCTGTCATAGAAACCGGTGCAGATTTATATGTTGCGTGCGTGATATTCCATGCACCACCATCCGAATTGTCCCAGTTGGCAATATCAGATGGATCATCAACAGGAGTATTTACATCCGCCCGTACTTTTGTCAACGTATCCCTGTATGTGTACGGACCCTGTTGTATGACAATTTCCAGTTTTACTTTTTCACCTAATTGAATCTGGTCGCTGACTGAAAAAGATAATTCACGTGTATCTGTTTCAAATTTGTCCAGAATGAAATTAAATGGTGCTGGTACACTTTGAATATTAGAAGTTACTGCCTTGAATGAAATATTCACTTCACCATCCAGCAATCCATAGCGGTTTAACTCGAGCACTAACGGATTCACGCCTGCATGAATAAATGAAGGAGTCTCGTCGGTAATGTGGATTAGTGAATTGACCAGTCTTGCAGCCTGAAGATTCATGTGAAGCGTAGATTGACACAACGGAATGATCCTTTCTTTCACAGGATAAAACCAGTCATCTGAATCACCTACTTCTGCTGTCATTGCGTAGATCTGAAGTTCTCCAAACATCCAGTCATCAGAGTCTCCATTGACTTTGTATCCCACTGTTTCTTCACCCAGTCCATAGACAAAGTGATTTTGCTCTGTCAATAATGAACTGTAATTGGTAAACGTGGTGGAATCATGTGTATGATTATCGTTGAATCCCCATGGGTAGATCAGGAGATCACCATACGCATGACAGTTGATGGCAATTTTAAATTCGTGTGTATTGCAGAAGTATTCGATAGCTTTTGTCTCAGGTTCTGAAAAAGGTGAAGGACCTCTGTAGGTATCGCTTCCTTCAAAACCGGAAGAGCCTTCATCATCATGTGCCCACTCATACCCGTAATTACGATTTAGGTCCACACCATCATATTTCGGATCAAAAAATCCATCGCCATCATTGTCGCGACAATTTTTACGATGCGCCCGTGTGAAGGCATCTTTTGATTCGTCATAACCTTCCACATTGTAATTCAATCCATCGGGATTGATCACGGGTACAAAATAGAGTTCGGTATGATCAAGGATTTGCTTTACAAGCGGATTGGAATTATAATTTTCCAACAGGTACCACATGTAGTAGATATTCTGGCTAATACTGATAAACTCACGGGCATGATGCAGACCTGTGTAAAGTATTTCCGGTTCGTTCTCATCCTGTTCAGGATGATCTGATATGCGTACCCAATAAATGGAATTATTGTCCCAGGTTTTAAAGTTGCCAATCGGTCTGCGGATGGAGATGAGGTTGGGATACAGGAGAGCCATGGCATCCAGTTGATCAAGGATTTCAGGCATTGTGAAAAAGCCGCCTACAGTGCCATATTCGAAGTTTTTTGGAATGGTTGTATTGCTATAAGTTTCCTGGCAGGAGAAAATGACGCTGCGATCTGGTTGCTGTTCCTTGCGGTGGACGTTCATATCCGGGATATCGATCGTATACCTGAGACCCAGCTGGTCAAAATGCTCAAATTGAAAATCCTGTACGATGGTGGTAAAAGAGAAAGGGTCACTGTGGTGTCCATGGCTCAGGTCCAGACCTGCTTTGGATAGGACATTCCGGGTCTGCTGGTGGTCAATCGGGAAGGTCACCCTTGACATAATAGTCTGAGCATCAACCGATAGTGCAAGGCAAAAGCATAGCAGAAGAACGTAGAGTCTGATTATGTACATAGGATCTGGATCAAGGGGGTCCGAAAGCGATTGCAAAGTTAGAAATATACCAATACGAACAGGGCCTATCTCTCATTCTCTGGAGCGGAGATGGCGAATCTACAACCAAATTAACACATTACATAATTATCTAATGTGTTATTTCTTCGTTCTGATGGAATTTTTAACCGCGGGCAGCTGAGGAGGGGCGAGAATAAAAATCCAATGTTCTTCAATCATGGCATAGACAAAAAATCGTGCCATGATTGTCAAAAGACATGTTGTGTACTGATAATTCTGCTATCTTTCGTTCTGATCAATATGATTTTTCGATGGAACAATTTCACTCGAAAAACCAACAAATTATGATCCTCAGGAATCCCTCTTACCGGAGGGATTCTTTTTTTAGGATCTGCCTGTTGATTTTTCTTTGCCCTGTGACTTGTATACTCTCTGCACAGGGACTGTCTGGTGTCGTAAAGGATGGTGCTTCGAGACAACCTGTCGAAAACGCCACTGTCACAATCGTATCAGGTGATGTTGAAATTGCAACTGTCACTACAGATGCATTTGGAAAATATAACTACCCTACCACCGAAGCCAGGAGAGTATTCGTTGTCATTTCTGCATTGAGTTTCGAACCCTTTATTTCGGAAGAAGTCGTACTGGATGGATACTCAAGTTTTCTTTTGGAACACAGCCTGTTGCCCGCGCCATTTATGCTGGACAGTATTGTGGTGCGTAGTAATCCTGATGTGCAGATCCCTTTTCAATACAGGATTACGAAAAATGATCTCAATACGGTGGCAGGTAATTATGATGATCCGATCCGTGTAGCACATAGTAAGCCAGGCATCATCCTGATCAATGACCAGGCTAATCACATTTCTGTTCGTGGCCAACAGCCAGCATTCAATAGCTGGTACCTGGAAGGACTTGAAATTGTTAATCCGGGTCATACGAATAATGCGGGTACATTGTTTGATCGTCCAGCTGCATCAGGAGGTGGCATAAATATGTTTTCGGCTCAGGCATTAGGGTCTACAGAAATTTATACCGGTGTTAATCCACTTCATCTTTCCAGAAGCATGGGTGCTACTGTCAATATGCATTTACACCGCAGTGCTACTCCTGAATTTCGTGCTAAAGCCGGTCTGTTAGGATTTGAATTCGGTGGTGGTATCAGACCAGGAGCCAACTCTGCGCTGGATATAAATCTCCGGTACAGCTTCACTGGGTTGTTGGCAAATCTGGGCGTTGATTTTGGTGGTGAAAAAATTGGATTCTATGATGGTGTGGTTTCATTCCGGAATGAAGGCAAGCGTCATGAATTCAAACTCTATGCATGGGCGGGTCGCAGTGAAAATGATTTTGATCATGTTCCTGACAACGAACCAAAAGAACGTTTAAAAGATTTTTTTGATATCTATTATGATAATACCATCGCCGGTTCAGGTTTAAGTTATGTGTATTCTCTTGGTGGTAAGTCAAATCTTCGCACAGGTATATCCTATTCTCAATTATCAACTTCTTATAAAAAGAACGGGTACTTCAGTTCGCTTTCAGATTCTGTTTCCATAGATGATTATTACAGGTTATTAAGTTCTCATGCAGGTATTCAGACAAGGCATAGTTCAGTGCTTTCTACTGAAATAGGATTTCAATATGTCCGGCGTGCACTTGATAATTTGCGCACGTTTGGACCTTTTGTTGAAGAGTCAGTTGGCCGTCCTTATCTGAATGTGACGTGGGATCCAGTGCCATCACTTTCCATTGATGCAGGCGCAGACGTTCACTATTCTTTTTTTGAAAAAACCACACGGCCCGGTTTCCGGTTGACTGCAGAATGGAGTGCCGGTCATTCGCTTCTATATGGAGGTTTGCGTCGATCAATAGGACAAACTGTGCTTGCCTCTTCCGACGAAGATGATAGTGAGCCTATGGAATCTGATCAGTTTGAAATCGGTTGGAAACAATTGTCAGGAGATCACCAGTTTGGACTTACGACATATTACCAGACCATTGATCATATGACTGTGTATGAAACTCCCAGCGGCTTTTTACATACAGCTGATTTTACCGAAGTCGTTCCTGATTTACCCATTACAGCAGTTCGTAACGATGGGCAAGGCAGATATTATGGTGTTGAAGCGATATGGAGTTTTAGAAAATCTAATGGCTTGCGTCTTGAAGCAAATCAATCGATATATTGGAGCGCGCGTAATATCGGTGATGGTGAATTTTCTGGTGGCCGGTATGATGGTAGGTATGGAACTCATATTGTGATGTCCAAAGAAGTCATCAGGTTGAAAAAAGGGAAAAACCGAATCTGGAATTTCAGCCTTCGGGGATTATTACATGGTGGATTAAAAGAACCTTCTATAAATACACAAGAGTCACAAACCCTGGAAGCAACAGTCTTTGAAAATGTCGGTGAACTTCCTGTGGAGTTATCTGTATTCAAGAGAATAGATCTTGGAATTTCACGAACGATTGCACATGCTAAAATACGATGGCGGTATGCGTTAGACATTCAAAATGTCATTGGCTTCACTAATGAAGCATTCCACTATTATGATCCTTTCCTGCAACGCCTGGAAACACAAAATCATCTAGGCGTTATTCCCGTTTTGTCCGTACAGGCCTCATGGTAATCCGTTTAAAAGAAATATGAAGGGAGTTTCGGGAGGTTTGCTAATTTTAAGCAAAACAAAAACGAAAACCAATTATGGACGACAAAACCAAATCAATCGTTGCTCACCTGACGATTATCGGATGGGTCATTGCGCTAGTTATGAACCAGTCTGATAAAGGACCGAATACCTCCTTTTATCTTCGGCAGATGTTAGGCCTGACTATCCTTGGCGTACTCGGATGGTTACTGGCGTTCACGCCTGTTCCGATCCTCTCTACCATCTGGTCAATCTTATTGCTGATCCTTTGGATTATTAGCCTTATCGGTGCACTCGGAGGCACACAAAAAGCATTGCCTGTAGTCGGAGAAATGTTCCAGCAGTGGTTTAAAGGAATTTCCTAAGCATACGAGCTTACGAATGGACGTAGGATTTGATTCGCGTAATCTTACGTTTTGAAAATCGAGACCGTGAAGTGAGAAAGCTTGCTTCACGGCTTTTCCTTTACTCAATTTAAAACACAAAGGTCACAGGGAAATCACTAAGTTCGTTAATCAATCAACTACCTATTCACCAGGTAATTATAAAATACCATTTATTACTCGTTTAACTCCGTCTTTGAAAAGGATTGTGTTAAAATTTATGAGCATTCCCAGCTTATACTTTGAAAGCCTCAAATAAGTTAAAGTTTGAGCTAGGTGAAGGTCATTCAAGCTTTCCACTGCCTTTATTTCTACAAGAAACTTATGATCAATGCATATATCAATGCGATATCCAACATCAAGTTTTACATCCTCATAAATCAATGGAAGAGCCTTTTCTTTAATGATTTCCAGACCTGATTTTCGGAGTTCGTAGACTAAACATTCCTTGTACGCACTTTCCAATAATCCCGGTCCAATGGTTTTGTGAATCTGTAGACCTGCTTCAAATACAATTTTTGAAATTTCATTTTCCGTCATGACTTTAAGAATTTGGTATATCCTATATGTCTTGAGGAAAGAATTGTGTGCCCAGAAAATTGATTTTTTTTTCTCTCCAGCTTAAAATATTTGGTCTGTAAGGTTTGTTGCCATCTTGACTTGTTAGCTTTTAGTGTTCTTAGTGCTTTCTTAGAGTACTTTGTGGTAAACCTGATTGAATACTATTCACGTTTTTCGAGCTCGAACTCCAGTCGCATTCGTGGTGAGATCTGTCTCAGGTAATACACCAGCCCAATACCCTTTGCATAAATTTCCCTCCCTTCCCATTCGGAGGAGGTCCATCCGACCTGTTCGGTTTCAAACTTGTCAGTCATCTTGAAAATAACGGCGGGAAGCTTTTTTCCATCAAATGTCCACGTTGTATCACCTGCAAATCTTCGGCCTCGTTCGAGCACCACATGGAGGGAGTCTCCCGGCTGATGCCAGTCCAGGTGCGTAACCCAGGCTTTGGTGGAATCTGCCAGATCAAAAGGGAGCTTATTGGGTGAAAGCACTTTTACGGGGATATCAACCACTCTCCCGATCTCAGGGAAAAAGAGCCTCAGGGAATCGACGAAAACCCCTTGCCCTGTTATCTTTTCATACTGTTTTTGGACAACTGTTTGGTTGTTATCATAGTTTATACTCGTAACAGTATTTTCTGAAGTCGGGATGTGTTTCCATAATTCCACATTGCTGGGATCCAGCCTGCTCCGATATACATAGGTCATACCTTCCGGCGGAAATGATTGAAAAGGGAGATAATAGCCGGAAAGGCCTGATTCTTCAAGACCCTTTTCTTTACAGGACGAGAAGAATATACTAAAACACATGACAAATTGGCATAGAAGCACCCATGTGGTACGGTATCTGATCATATCTTTACACTTTAACCGACAAGCGATAACATGTTTAAAATTTTCACCAAATTATTTGGTTCTAAATACGATAGGGACGTCAAGAGCTACGGAGCAAATGTAGAGATCACGAATGAATTCGCCGCTCAATACGAATCACTATCCAATGATGAACTCCGTCAAAAAACGACAGAATTCAAACAACGTATTGCTGAACACCTCAAAGATATCGATGCAGAAATCGCAACCTTAAAAACGGATGCTGAAGAAACCATCGACTTCACCCTGAAGGAAGAGCTGTATAAAGAACTGGATGAAGCCATCAAAGAACGGGATAAATCCATAGAAGAGATCCTGAATGTTATCCTGCCTGAAGCATTTGCCGTTGTAAAAGAAACATGTCGCAGATTTTTTAATAATTCCGAGATCACCGTAAGCACCACAGAGCACGACAAAAATCTTGCTGCCCGTAAAAATCATATCACCATCAATGGCGACAAAGCCGTCTGGAAAAATGAATGGATGGCCGCGGGTGGACATGTAAAATGGAATATGATCCCATACGATGTCCAGTTGATCGGTGGCATGGTATTACACGATGGAAAGGTGGCTGAAATGGCAACCGGTGAAGGAAAAACACTTGTCGCTACCATGCCTGCATACCTCAACGCATTAGCCGGTGAAGGTGTCCATATCGTAACGGTAAATGATTATCTCGCACGACGCGACAGTGAATGGGTGGGACCCATCTTCGAATTTTTATTATTAACTGTTGATTGTATTGATAAACACAGGCCGCATAGTGCTGAACGTAAGATCGCTTACAACAGTGATATCACGTATGGTACCAATAGCGAATTTGGTTTTGACTACCTGAGAGATAACATGGTGCGTTCGCCGGAAGAACAGGTGCAACGCAAACACCATTATTGTATGGTGGATGAGGTGGACAGCGTGTTGATTGATGATGCGCGTACACCATTGATCATCTCTGGTCCGGTACCTGAAGGTGCAGAGGAACAGGAATACATGGAGTTACGGCCATATGTTGAAAAGCTGATAGATGCTCAACGCAGGCTGGCAACCCAATACCTGGCGGATGCACGGAAATTGTACAATGAAGGCGCCATTGGTGTTGATGAAGGAGAAGCAGGTATGTCGCTGTTACGATCGCATCGTGCACTTCCCAAGAACAGGCCGCTGATCAAATATTTGTCCGAAGATGGTATCAAAGTGCTGTTGCAAAAAACAGAAAACCATTACATGCAGGAGCAATCCAAACGCATGCATCTCGTAGATGAACCTTTATATTTTACGATTGACGAAAAAAACAGGCAGGTCGAATTAACAGAACGCGGAACAGAATATTTATCGAAATATAATTCGGATACAAACTTCTTTATCCTTCCTGATATCGTAAGTGAACTGCAGCACATCACAGAAAATGATGAGCTGAATGGTGATGCCGAGACAGAAGCAAAACAACAACTCGCTCAGGATTTTTCTATTAAGTCACGTCGTCTTCATGCGATCAGTCAATTACTCAAAGCGTATACATTATTTGAGCGTGATGATGAATATGTGGTGATTGAAGGCCAGGTAAAAATTGTGGATGAATCTACAGGGCGTCTGATGGAAGGACGCCGGTATTCAGATGGATTACACCAGGCTCTTGAAGCCAAAGAAAATGTAAAAGTTGGTGAGATCACGCAAACGTATGCAACTGTAACGCTGCAGAATTTTTTCAGGATGTATCACAAGCTGTGTGGTATGACCGGAACTGCGGAAACGGAAGCAAGCGAGCTTTGGGAAATCTACAAACTGGATGTTGTTGTAATACCTACTAACCGTCCTATCGTGCGTGATGACAGGGAAGATCTTGTATTCAAGACTGCACGGGAAAAATATAATACGGTCATCGATGATATCGTCAAGCTGACGCAGGAAGGTCGTCCTGTACTGGTAGGTACTACATCTGTAGAGATCTCCGAGAAGCTGAGTCGAATGCTTCAACTCAGGGGATTACCTCATAATGTACTCAATGCAAAACAACATCAACGTGAAGCAGAAATTGTAGCCGGAGCAGGTCATGCGGGAAGTGTAACCATTGCTACCAATATGGCGGGTCGTGGTACGGACATCAAACTTGGCCCGGGCGTAAAAGATGCTGGTGGTCTTGCGATCATAGGTACTGAGCGTCATGACTCACGTCGTGTGGACAGGCAGTTGCGCGGTCGTTCTGGTCGCCAGGGGGATCCGGGTTCTACGCAGTTTTATGTCTCTCTCGAAGACAACCTGATGCGTTTGTTCCACTCTGAGCGTATTGCGAAAGTGATGGATACGATGGGCCACAAGGAAGGTGAAGTGATCCAGCATTCCATGGTTACAAAATCAATTGAGCGCGCGCAGAAAAAAGTAGAAGAAAACAACTTTGGTATACGTAAACGTCTTCTTGAATATGATGACGTTATGAACATACAGCGTGAAGCGATCTATCGTAAACGCAAACATGCTCTCGAAGGTGCACGTCTACAGCTTGACCTGAACACCATGTTCCTGTCAATGGCTGAAAATATAGTTGATCGTTCGAAACAAGCGAATGATTACGAAGGATTTGTTTCTGACAGCATGGACTTCTTAGGTACCGTGCCCAATGTTGATGAAGAAACATTCCGCGCTGCCCAACTTGATAATCTGATGGAAGAATACCAGGAGCAGGTTACGAAGGAATATGAACACAAGAGGTTTAAGATTGCGGAAATGCTGATGCCGATTATTAAAAATGTTCATGATAATGAAGGGCATCGATTTAAGCGAATTTCCATTCCATTTAGTGATGGACGTAAACATCCCCTCCCTGTATCAGCTGATCTAAAAGAAGCGATTGATACAAAAGGTAAATCAGTGATGACTGATATTGAAAAAGCAGTGAGCCTTTCTTTGATCGATGATCATTGGAAAGAACATCTGCGTCACATGGATGAATTGAAAGAGTCTTCGCAAGCAGCATCATTCGAACAAAAAGATCCATTGGTCGTGTATAAAATGGAAGCCTATGGCCTCTTTGAAGGTCTTGTCGGCAAGATTAATGAAGATGTGTGTGCATACCTCACCAAAGGAAAACTTCTCCTGGCAGTTAATGATGAAGTACGTGAAGCACGCGAACAAAAAACAGACCTCAGCAAAGTACATACAAACCGCGTGGAAGATGTTGCACGAAAAGCTGCAGCAGCCAATGCAGGCCGTCGTCCTGAGACAGTTGTAGAGACTGTGCGTCGTGAAGAACCTAAGGTGGGCAGGAATGATCTATGTCCTTGTGGAAGTGGGAAGAAGTATAAGCATTGTCACGGGAAATAAACTAAAAACTAAAAACTAAAAGTTAAAAGTTAAAAGTTAAAAGTTAAAAGCTAAAAGTGGTGAGTGGTGAGTGGTGAGTGGTGAGTGGATCCCGATAACTATCGGGAGTGAGTTGTGAGTTGTGAGAAAATTTGAAATTTCATTTCAAATTTTATAAATGTTCGGCGTAGGCTTTGCCTACGTCGTAGTTTCGGCAAATTTCCGATTTGACGCAAGGCTATTCTATGGTCATTCCGGCACTGTGTTCTTCTGTTTCCACTGGCGCAATTTCTTCCCAAACACAAATGACTATCAATCCGATCAGTGCGATCAACAAACTATTCCACGTCTGGATTTCATTTATAAAATAGACTGCTGCTGCAGTTATGAGCGTGATGATCGTTCTTGGAAATAAAATTTTTCCGGTGGCGCGTAGATTCGTGATAACGATACCAGATGAGAAAATTAAAATGCCAAGTGCAAGTGCAATTCGAGTAGTTTCTGTCATGGCACCATCCGGATGCAGCATAGCATCTTCAATAGCGTACGCATAGATAATCAGTCCACACAGAAGTGGAAAATGAAGGAGGCTATACACATCTCGTCCGAGAGCAGATCTTTCACCTCCTGTCTTCGATGCCATGGCATGTTCGAGCTTTTCCTTTGCCCTGAAAAAATAGAGCCACCATAAGCAACATGTGAGGCCGACTGATAATAATGATACCAGCAACAGGTATCCATTCCAATACTCTTCTGTCACAGCACTTGCTGCAATGATGAGAGTTTCACCTAGCGCGATGATCACAAACAGACCATGTCGTTCTGAAAAATGGCGTGGATGGAGACTCCAGGACTCACTTCCTCCTGCTACAATGGCAGCGATCACATCAAATGTGATGGCCAATCCCCAAAACCAGTATTGAATATTTCCTCCAAGATATCCTCCTAATAAAACCGTTAATAATCCGGCTAGCGATAAACTTCCAAATGTCCTGACAGCAGACCGCATCCCGGGATTTGCCCAGGTGACCCATAGATAAATAATGAGCCCGATGCTTCGGCCTGCCGCATAGGCTATAGCAAACCATAAGGATGACTTACCGAAAGACTCCGGAACACTGACGGCCATAAAAAATGCTATGGCAGTCGCAAGCAGGGTCCCAAGTTGTACCAACCGGTTTCGGGTGTCTGCTGCATTGAGAGCCCATGAGAATTGGGTCCACGCCCACCATACCAGCCAGAACACAAGAATTGCCCTGCCTACATGCACGAGGTCAAATGATCCATGGATCAGATGGACAACCTGGGTGATGGCAAATACAAAGACGAGATCAAAAAATAATTCCGCAAAGCTTACAGGCTGATCGGCGCCGGCCAAAACAGATGTGTGTTTTCGTTCGGGTATTGTCATGTGTGGGCAGGTATCGACCTATTTTCAGGCTAATTAACGTAATCTAACTCTGACAGGGAAATATCAAAATGAATTCCGCAGTTATGCTTCCTGAATTCAGATGAATTTCGAAACCTTCATACCTTTACGATCTTAACTACAAAACCCTGCGATGCCTGTTAATACTGAAAAACAAACCATCCTTGTCACCGGTGGTGCCGGCTTTATCGGATCTCATGTGATCCGCCGGTTGGTCAATAATTATCCGGATTACATGATCCTCAACCTGGATGCTCTGACCTATGCGGGCAACCTGGATAATCTTCGGGACATTGAAGACAAGCCCAATTATGATTTTATCAAAGGTGACATAAATGATGCAGCCCTGGTCCATTCGATCATGGCGGAGGCGAATGTCAATGGGATCATTCACCTTGCTGCTGAATCTCATGTGGACCGTTCTATTGAAGATCCGTTAGCGTTCGTGCGAACTAATGTATTAGGCACTGCTACACTTCTGGATGTTGCCCGGAAATTCTGGAAAGAAAAAAATATCACCGGCCGGTTTTATCATGTGTCTACTGATGAGGTCTATGGTGAATTAGGTGACACGGGATATTTTACTGAAGAGACGCCATACTCTCCACGCAGTCCATACTCTGCATCGAAAGCCGGAAGCGATCATATGGTGCGTGCATACTTCCACACGTATGGCATGCCTATCGTATTAAGCAATTGCAGTAATAATTATGGACCCAATCAGTTTCCCGAAAAACTGATCCCATTGATGATCCGAAATATTATTCATCAGATGCCATTACCTGTGTATGGTGAAGGTGCCAACATCCGAGACTGGATGTATGTGGAAGATCATGCAGAAGCCATTGATCTGATTTATCACCAGGGTGTATCTGGCGAAACATACAATTTAGGTGGTGGGAATGAATGGAAAAACATCGATCTCGTGCGCACACTTTGCAAGATGATGGATGATAAAATGGGACGTTTGTTGGGAAGCTCTGAAGAACTAATCCGTTTTGTAAAAGACCGTGCAGGCCACGATCATCGCTATGCCATCGACTTCAGCAAAATTGAAAAAGAATTAGGCTGGACACCCTCCACTGATTTTAAAACAGGCCTCAAGAAAACGATAGACTGGTATATGGATAATGAGGATTGGGTGCGACGTGTGACGGATGGGACGTATAAGGAGTATTATGAGAAGCAGTATAGTGAACGGTAGTCGGTATTCGGTATTCGGTAAAAGAGGCACGTGGTAAAAAGGGTACGTGATATCCCGATAGCTATCGGGAGTGGTCAGTAGTAAACAAAGAGGCTGGAATCTGGCGTCTATAAATCTGGCGTCAAAAATTCGTACTTCTAACTTCCTCCTTACCCGCCGATCTTGAGCTTGTAGGCTACTACTTTATTACCGAAGAACGTAGGTATCAACAGCAGGTCCATACTTTCGATGACTTCAATGTCGGCTGTGTTGAGCTTGGCTTCCTGCGTGTCGAGGATCTCAGTGACCTGGCCTTTATCATCGATATAGAATACTTCACCAGCCCAGTTGGAAACGATCCAGCCGTTTTTGTAGCGCTCGATACCATCACCGTTTGGAATATCAGTTGCAACTTTTTGAATGGAGTGGTCACCGATGTTCATTGTGTACACAGTGCCGGAACTAGCAAGAAGTAAAGTATTACCGTCCACATAAATTCCATTAGTACCACCGAGAGATGTGTCGGCGTGTACGGTGCTTACTTTACCGTTCTGCAGCATATGGATCGTGCTCATATCGGAGTCTGTGAAATAAATGATGCTATCTGCAGAAACTGCTACGTCATTTAAAAATTTAGCACCGGCTACTTTATATGTGTTTGTTGTTTTACCGGTTTTCAAATCAACCGCTTTGACTCTATCTATATCTGTAACATATAATTTGTTACCCCAGATCGCCATACCTTTTGGAGCATCAAATCCTGTGGCCCATTTCTGGTTGATGATCTTTCCATCAAGACCCATTTGGGAAATGTAGCCATCTCCATCTTTTTTGGTGGGTGGTACGCCACCGATGTTAGACACATAAAGGACATTGTTTGCCTGATCAAACAGAACTGATTCAGGTGTTTTCAGGGTTGTGTCTGATTCCCATGCCAGGGTCAGTGAGGGCACAAGAGAAACCATGGTGTCAACATTGATAGCTGTGGTGTCTTTGGTTTCAGTGACTGTGACATTGGTTGATCGCTTGCAAGCAAAAGTAGCTGCAGCTATAATGAGGAGGGACAGGTAAATTCGATACATGGTTTCTTAGTTGGGTATTTAAAATATAAATCCGAAAACGATGGGGAAACAATTGGGTAGAAGAGAAGTTCAAGGACAATGTGGTTTTTACACAAAATTCGCTGACCCCAACCCCTGCGATCCAACTATTCGTTTCTGCGAAACATAATGTTGCAAACGCCGGGGTGTCAATTCGAGAATGAATAGTGATAAACTCACGATTCACGACTCACGATTCACCATACTAGCTGATCATATTCTTGAATCGTGGCCTCTTCGGTGTCACATCTCCAAGTCGCTTCTTCTTCGCTTCTTCGTAATCTTCAAAATTTCCTTCAAAGAATACCACTTCTCCTTCATCTTCAAAAGCCAGGATATGCGTTGCCAGACGATCGATAAACCAACGGTCGTGAGAGATCACTAAGACGCAGCCTGCGAAATTTTCAAGTGCTTCTTCCAGTGCACGGAGTGTATTGATGTCTATGTCATTCGTAGGCTCATCGAGTAGCAGTACGTTACCACCTTCACGCAATGTAATGGCAAGTTGCACCCTGTTTCGTTCTCCACCAGAGAGCACTCCGATTTTCTTCTGCTGGTCTGCGCCGGTGAAATTGAATTTGCTGATGTAAGCCCGTACGTTTACCTGGATCGCACCGACAGTAATGATCTCATTTCCACCACCGACAACTTCATAAACAGTTTTATCGGCATCGAGATCTTTGTGCGCCTGATCGACATAACTAATCTGAACAGTATCGCCGATCGTAATGCTTCCGCTATCAGGTTGTTGTTCGCCCATGATCATGCGGAAGAGTGTTGATTTGCCTACACCATTTGGACCGATGATACCGACGATGGCATTCTTCGGAACCTTGAATGTGAAATTGTCAATCAACAGACGATCACCAAATCCTTTGCTCAGGTGAGAAGTTTCAATAATAATATCACCCAGGCGCGGACCTGGTGGAATAAATAATTCGAGCTTGGATTCCCGTTCTTTGATCTCTTCATTGCGGAGCGTATCATATGCATTCAGACGGGCTTTCCCTTTTGCCTGGCGTCCCTTTGCTCCCATGCGGATCCATTCCAATTCGCGATCGAGTGTTTTCTTACGTTTGGATTCTGTTTTTTCTTCCTGCTCTAATCGTTTTGATTTTTGTTCGAGCCATGTGGAGTAATTACCCTGCCATGGAATTCCTTCGCCACGGTCAAGTTCCAGGATCCAGCCTGCGACATTATCGAGGAAGTAACGGTCGTGCGTTACAGCGATAACGGTACCGGGGAATGTTTTCAAAAATTGCTCCAGCCACAATACACTTTCTGCGTCCAGGTGATTCGTAGGCTCATCGAGGAGCAGAATGTCTGGTTGTGATAAGAGTAGTCTGCATAGCGCAACCCTTCTTCTCTCTCCTCCTGATAATACACCAATCAACGTGTCTTCCGGTGGGCATCGAAGTGATTCCATTGCGGTGGCAAGTTTATGGTCTAATTCCCAAGCATTGAAGTGATCGAGTTTTTCCATCAGTTCGCCCTGGCGCTCGATGGTCTTCATCATCTCGTCATCGTCCATAGGCTCAGCGAGCTTGAGGTTGATGGCTTCATATTCGTTGACCAGGTCGACGATGGGCTGGACGCCTTCTTCGACGATCTGGCGGACGGTTTTGGATTCATCCAGTACAGGTTCCTGTTCGAGGAGACCAATTTTATAGTTGCCGTCAAACCAGACCTTCCCAACGTGGTTAGGGTCTTTGCCTGCGATGATGCGCAGGAGGCTTGATTTACCTGAGCCGTTGAGACCCAGGACGCCGATTTTGGCTCCGTAGAAGAAGGATAGCCATATGTTTTTGAGGACTTGTTTATTGGGAGGGTAGATCTTGGAGACCCCTTCCATGGAGAAGATTACTTTTTCGCCAGCCATGATTAGCTATTTGTGATTTTGGATTTTATATTTTGGATTTTCTACTCTGCCTGTATTTAGGGTCGGCGAAGGTAAGGAAAATGGGGATGAGGGCAAAGGACGCTAAGCATTTTGCGCTGCATCTTTATAAGTAAAAAGATATGGTTGAAGTACATCCACAGTTCATTACGGATGCCGAAGGGAAGAAAGTTTCTGTGATACTTTCTATGCAGGAATTTGAGGCACTCCTTGAGGAGATAGAAGATATTGAAGACGTCAGGCTTATTGATGCAACTATTCAAGAAGACGAAAAAGAATACATGACAGTCTCTAATATCTAAAGGCTCGAAATAGCAGAAATGGGTAAGTATTCTGCTGTCGTCTTTAATTTGATGTAATGGAAAAAATATTTTAATTAACCCTTACCGTCACAATCGCTTCCGCATACTTAGATAACTCATGCAACTGTACATCGATCTTACGGTTCCAAACCACTTGTAGTTCTTCATCGATACTGTGATCGGTCTCTTTATCGTAGAGAGCCTGGATGTCACGTTGCTCAGCAGTGACTTTTTTGAAGAGACGGTTTAGATCTTCATTGAAGGTTGAGCGGGAGAAATCAGCTTCACTGACGAGCTGACGAAGTTTGCGGGCATAAATCTCACAAATGTCAAAATGCCTCTTTTCATGTTCGAGGGCAACTTTCGAATTGGTAAGTTTGGGGTAGCGGGTCCACGATTCCGTAGGATGGAACTCGGCCGTAATCCTAATGACAGCGGTGCGGCCGTCAAATTTTAAGGTCTTATAACTGAGGGAAGAAACGGTGACGGCGCCGGTGTTATCACCCATCTCATCCAGATGGCGTTGATTGATCTTGCCTTTGAACATCCCCCAGTTGAACTTGCCCGCGGTCGAATATTCAATCGACTGAGCAGATTGGGCCGTAAGTAATATGGACGTACAGCAGAAGGTGAATATGAGCCAGAGTCGCATGCTCTAAATAACGCAATGTCGGTTAAGGTTCGCGTTATGGAGGGCATAAACAATTGTTAAAAGAAAGGTGAGTGTTGTATTGCGGGAGATGCTTTTGATGCCAGATGATAGATATTAGACGGCAGACGAATGGCGTGTTCAATTTTGGCGCATAGATAGCAGGAGATTCATCCTTCCAGCTAAAACCTCCTTTCAGTGAGTGGGAATTATTATTGTTTTTAGGATATGGATTTGAAGTTTGGAATCTTCAAATTGCAGGAAACAAAGCACTTATTGCTCACTGTTCACTGCTCACTCCTCACGCATGCTTGATGAGGGTTGGAAGGATGGAATTTTTCCAGCTATGGAAGGTACCGTCGAGGATATGCTTACGAGCATTTTTGACGAGCTGGAGATAGAAGGCAAGATTGTTGATGGAGGAGATCATGGCGCCGAGAGCCTCACCGGAGATGACGAGATGGCGGAGGTAGGCGAGTGTGTGATTACGACTGGTGGATGCTGGAGATTCAGGATCGATGGGGTCGAAACAATCTTTCCACTTTTGATTGCGGATGTGGACGACACCACGCGATGTGTATAACAGGCCATGGCGTGCATTGCGTGTTGGTAATACACAATCAAACATATCGATACCGAGGGAAATACATTCGAGGATATTGGCGGGTGTGCCGACGCCCATCAGGTAGCGCGGTTTTTCTTTGGGAAGAATGTCAGTGACAAGTGATGTCATCGCGTACATGTCTTCATGCGGCTCACCAACAGAAAGACCACCGATAGCATTGATGGGCATGTCAGTTGATGCGATATATTCTGCAGATATTTTTCTCAGATGCGGGTATGTGCTGCCTTGTATGATTGGAGCTAATACCTGGTCATATCCATAGAGCCCATGTGTTTCATTATGACGCGCTATACACCGATCGAGCCAACGATGCGTCATATGCATAGAACGTGTTGCATATTTTTCATCACATGGATAGGGTGTACATTCATCAAAGGCCATGATGATATCTGCTCCGATCTTTCGCTGAATATCTATAACGGACTCAGGTGTGAAAATGTGTTTTGATCCGTCGATATGCGAACTGAATTTGACACCTTCTTCTTTGATCTTACGCTGCTTGCTGAGTGAGTAGACCTGGTATCCACCGCTGTCAGTCAATATGGGTCGGTCCCAGTTATTAAATTTGTGGAGTCCGCCAGCGGCTTGTATGACTTCC
>JANPKZ010000227.1:0-16073 GCA_031426295.1 Saprospiraceae bacterium | reverse complement strand
AGTTTCAAAAACATTTTTTGATTCCATAATTTTTCATGATTCCGTAACAAGCGCCAATGATGCTACTATGGCAACCTCACCTCAGGACAGGGGGAAAGTTTTTAGCACACTTCTCCCGATTGGCCTTGGCATCCTTCTGATAGCGTGGCTCGTGTATTTTCTTCGAAGGAAAAAGCTGATCTGAAAGGGAGGATGGATGCAGAATGGATGCAGAATGGATGCAGAATCGATGCAGAATATATACGGCATATACTTGAAAATATTTTCATTTTTGCCCTACAGGCCCTGTAAATATTGACAAAGTATATACGGCATATACTTTTGTAAAATCATTCTGATGTATACTGAATTGTTGTCCTTTTTGACAGCTTCAAGAATGAAATGGTATAGACTACCTTATAAATAGTAAGAATTTATTCTCTTATTTCTTGAAAATTAGTAGATGCAGGGTTTACCCCTGCATTATCTCGAGTGTTATTTACCCCTGCATTATCTCGAGTGTTATTTACCCCTGCATTATCTCAAGTGCTATTTACCCCTGCATTATCTTGAGAGCTGTTACCTCTGTATTCCGGAGTTTGAAGTATCCTGCATTATTTTTAGAGCCCATTTTATAAGCAGCTCATTTTTTTACCGCAGGCATCCCTTCTCATCAAAACTGTATCTACGGTAATGATTCACTACTCGTAAGAATTGCAATTTATTAACTGGCTGGAAATGTCTTTCGATTTGGATTCTGAAGTTTGGATATCTAAATTTTAAAATCAAAAATCAAAAATCATAAATCAAAATTCCAAAACCCAAAATCCATGATTTTTTCTTTTCTTCGTGTACCCTCTGTAATTTTAATGTTTTCACATTCCGAACTCAACCAACATGCGCATTTCAATACCCTTCATTCTCTCCATCCTGTTTATTTGTAACATATCTTTTGCGGAAGGCACACGTGAATTAGCGCCGAATGCCAATATCACGATAGCAGGCAACACCACAACAGATCTTGCAGCCCTTCATATCGGCAGTCCAGCCTATAATAATTTTGCCTCCTTCTCCAATACCAATCCCTCCAGCAGGTTATACATCCACGTGAAAGACCCCCAGAATGAAAGCGTACTGATGGGTTTCAGCTTTGGCCACCTCAATGTGACCTCCGCCAATCCTCCTCACATACCTTATTCATACAGGGTCAAGGACCCCAATGGCAATATCGTTTTCGGTCCTGTCAATGTCTCAGCCTCAGGAGCCAATATCCTGAATTGGTCCTCTGCGTTCACAGGTCCCATGGAAATCCACGGAGTCAATGGTTATGATGCCAATGAAGTCACCTCGGCCAACCTTACTTCGCAGGGTTGGAGCGGACCAGGAAATTATTACATCGAGTTTAATGGCGGTGAAGAAAATGGTTTCCTGATCGATTTCTGGGATATTACAGTAGCAGATCACAGCGGTCCCGGCCTTGTAGAAAAGAAAGGTCGTGTATGGTCCTATAACTGGTCCATTTTTGCAGTCAATGATTTTGGATTCCCAAACAGGCCATTTAACGGAGCGTTTTATGTGTGTGCACCTGACCCTGATGATACAGGAGCAGCATTTATTACCAAAATAGATTTTGATGGCGCAGGCTTTCAGCCAGCAGCTTTTAATGTTGCTTTCAACAGGTTTGGTATCGTAAATACAGGTAATGTCAACGAAGACCGGAAAAGTGTTGAATTGACCAATGCCACGCAATCTGAATATGAGATATTTCTCAACGATCCCGTGGAGCTCTGCCGAACGGCAGTAGTCGGGGAAATAACGTTACTGGGGATCAGCAGATGCGCAGATGAAGAATATTGTATCAAGTTCATTACCTCAAAGCCCGGACAGATCGATCTGTTACTTGACTTTGACGGAAACGATGACATATATACACCTGGCACAGCAGATGTAATTATCGTACATGATGTAGATTCATCCCAGGTCGGAATTCCAACGTGTATTTATTGGGATGGTCTTGATGGTCTGGGTCAGCCCTTAGTGGAAAGCGCCACTACACAAGTTCCGGTGGTGATTTCGTATGCTCAGGGTATATACCACTTCCCCATTTATGATGCAGAATTTATGACGATTGGCTTCATGCTGGAAGCTGTGCGTCCATCTGGCAGTATTCCATTCCTGCATTATGATGATTCCAATATTACTGTTACATCACTTAGTGGCGAACCACCTGTTCAGATTTCGGGATGTGCAGTTCCTTGTCACCGGTGGATACGTTTTGTCGATAATACAATTCCGGGATTTGGTAACCTGCACACAATTAACTCATGGTGGTTTTCACAGCGGATCGTTCGCCAGGAAGTATTTTTCCTCCCGGGTTATTATTCCTGTGAGATCGATGGTCCACAGCACATCTGCAGTGGAGCTACAACCCAGATCCTCATCAATCCTGCTGTAAATCCCGCCGGAGCAACGGGTGGTGAAATTGTCAGCACTACCTGGTCTGGTCCGGGTATCATTGGCACGAATGAAGGACTGGCTATTACCATTGGCGGTGCAGGTGATTACAGTGTAGCGCTTACCTGGATCAATGGAGTAGGGGATACTTGTTCCACTTCCTGCGATTATCATTTAGATGTGGATCCTCCACTTGCATCCTCCATAGATACACTAATCCTCCTTGGAGATATGATCGATATTAATGGTGAATTATATTCTGAAGGTGGTATTTACACACAAACCTTTACTACCTCCAATGGTTGCGACAGCACATTGACGATTACTGTGAAGGTGATCAATTCGATCATCCATTATGACCTCGAAGGTTGTTTTTCACACACTGACGATGGCAGCAATATGGATTATTCTGAATTTACGGCCACACAGCCTGAGCCATTGTCATGTGCGGACATTAGTGCGTCAATCGTACAACGTGATCCACCACAAATGAATAAACACTCCTGTACGCAGGGTGTAAACGGAACTATCGCAATGTGCATCAGCTCGCAGGACACATGTGATTATGATGCAGGCAACCAGGCTTCTTTGTTTTTTGAAGTTACGATAGCACCAGATCCGGATACGGCTGTGCATATCACAGGTTTTAGTTTTTATGACAAAGGCCCCCTAACCTATAGCTGGATCGATGGTCCTTCGGGTGCCAATAACCCTCCCACATTATTTGGATTCAGGGTATTGAAAAATGGAACTGAGATCTATCGCGAAGAAGCCATTGCCACCACGACTGACTGGACACTACGGAGTTTTGATTTTACAGAGCTCGATGAATTTATCACGGATGATACAGTGACTTTCCGTTTTGAGTTGTTGCCATATTGTCTTGCTGGAAATGGTGCGACAGTTTCTGCATGGGATATTGATGAGATCAATGTACAGGCAAGTTGTGTTTCTCCAGGCGACCTCAATAAATTTATTTCGGGTGTAGTGAGAAGCCCGTTAGGCCAACCTGCCAGAAATGTGAAAATGACATACTCATCTGAGCCATCCTTTCAAAATGTACAGACTACTTTCACAAATGCAGCGGGCCAGTACAAATTTGATCAACTTTTGACAGGCACTTCTGCACACATTAAAGGATATAAAAATACAGACCCACTATTGGGCGTGAGTACACTGGACCTGATCCGCATTCAAAAACATTTGCTGAGCCGCCAGGCATTTACATCTTCATATCAGTATATCGCCGCGGATGTTAACCGCAGCCATTCAGTCACCGCGATTGACCTGATCGAGCTGAAAAAATTAGTGCTTGGAATATATTCAGAGTTACCAAATAATACCAGTTATCGCATCGGTATAGCTGATGAAGCATTTTCAGGTTCCCATCCATGGGGATTCAAAGAAGTTTTGGATTATGAACTTCTGACGCGTGATATCAGGAATGCTCATATGGTAGCTGTAAAAATAGGTGATGTTACGGGTGCCGCCACATCGTTTACGTCAGGCGACATCGGCACACGATCAGACAATACACTCCATTTCCAGATTGAGCATAAATTGCTGAAAGCAGGTGTAACGGTTGATATTCCGGTTAGCTCAAAAGATTTTAAGAATGTTTCCGGTTTTCAATTCGTACTAAATCTTGAGCATGCACGATTTGAAAGTGTAACTGGCAGCGGTCTTGACATACATGCAGACCAGTTTGTAGTAACAGATAGTCAACTACGTATGATTTGGTTCGATGCAGATCCAATCACATTTAATGGAGATGATATACTTTTTGTGATGCGAATTACACCCGTAAAGGACATTTTTGTTTCAGAATTATTTTCACTTGATACGAAAGTTCTCGACGCGGAATCATATCACGGGGAAGAATTAGCAACTGGTAATATTCAAATGGAATACAGATCAGGTAACAATGTGACTGTTCCTGACCAGTTGTTCCAGAATGAGCCAAACCCATACACTTCAGGCACGAGTATTCCATTTAGCCTGGGTGTGAAAGGAGAAGCAACTGTGAGAGTGTATGATATATCTGGCAAACTATTAAAAGAAGTCGCGGGCATTTATCCGGCCGGCATCCACAGGGTTGAAATATCTGCACAGGACCTCGGTAATGCATCCGGTATCTTCATTTACCAGTTACAAACCGCGCAGTATCAAATTGTCCGCAAGATGATTTGTTTGCAATAAGGGTAGCAGACCTTTGGGATCACATCAATGTAGTATCTTCAGAATACCCAAAACTGAAGAAGGACGAGCATTATGGAAAATCCAAAAACTTTTTTTATCACAGGAGCCACAGGCAACCAGGGAGGTTCAACTGTAAGAAATCTGCTGGAGCAGGGCCATCGTGTGAAAGCATTATTCCGTGATCCCAATCATCCAAAAGCAAAGGCATTGCAGGATATGAATGCCCAACTCGTCAAAGGGGATCTCGATGATGTTCATTCCTACAGGAAAGACTTGGAGGGCGTCGATGGTGTCTTTAGTCTGCACACCTATATCAATGGTGTCTCGAAAGAAATCGCACAAGCAAGGGCCTTAGCTGATGCCGCTCTGATTGCAAGGGTTAAGCATTATGTCTATTCTTCAGTCGCAGCCTGTGATCGCAATACCGGCATCCCGCATTTTGAAAGCAAGAACACAATCGAAAATCATATCAAATCAACCGGGTTGCCTGCCACATTTTTGCGTCCCACTTCCTTTTATGAAAATTTTCTTTTTCCCCAGGTCAAAAGCAGGATTTTGAAAGGAAAATTTGTTGCTCCGGTGAATAAAAATATAGTGCAGCAAATGATCAGTACTCAGGATGTAGGAAAGGTGAGTGCCCATGTGTTGGCTGATCCACAGAAATATATCGGCCAAACTTTGACGCTGGCAGCCGATCAGATGGATCAGGGGCAGATAGCCAGCGTATTTACCGTAACAATGGGAAAGGAGATCAAATATGCCCGGCTACCCGGCCTGATCACCAGGTTAGCTATGGGTAAAGACCTGCACACGATGTTTAAATACATCAATCAACATGGAGGCGTGTTTGAAAAGGATATTCAGTCAGTTAATAAAGACCTTCCCCCAATGATGACATTGCGGGACTGGATCCCACGGTACTTTATGTGAGCCTCTTTGTACATTTGTCATCTTCACAAGAAACGGGCATGAATTCAGGCATTTTAAAATCACTGGCAATCTTATTGGCATTTTGTATCGGACCCATCTCAATCTCCTGCAATAAGCAATTTGTTGCTTCAGACACAGCGGGCTGTTGCCAGGCGACAAATTCTAAAACAACACTTACCTGCAAACTGATGCCGGAAGAATTGCGTCTCCGGAAGGAAACTGTTTTGAGGAGCCTTAAGGAAAAAGTGCTGGAGAAAAAAGAATTAAAAAACGGGTACGCATTCCGCTTTGCCGGCACGGATGAAAACCTCGAAGAATTGATGACCTTTATCAAATCCGAACGTGAATGTTGTGATTTTTTCATCTTCAATCTTTCCATCAGTGGTGATAAAAGTGAAGTATGGCTGGCACTGACAGGCGTGGAAGGCGCAAAGGATTTTGTAACGCAGGAACTGGGACTATAAAATACCACACTCATATGATAAGAGTACTTTTTTCATTTCTTTCGCTTGTTATGTTTTTTTCCTGCAAGCCTAAAGAGGAAGCTGCAACGGCTGAAGATATTAATGCATTGGCTGACCAATATGTAAAGCTTGCTTTGGTCGTAGGCCAATATGATAAATCATTCGTCGATGCATATTACGGACCCGATTCTTTAAAACCGGGAGCAGTCGTAAAATCTATTTTTCCAAAAGACAGTCTTTTGCAGGAAGTGGATTTTCTTATGGCAAAAATTGTCATGATTGAAAACCATGGCCCGAATGATACCATTCGAAACCGGGCCGGCTGGATGGCAGATCAACTGGTAGCATTTGCCAGACGGATTAAAATATATAGTGGTGAGCTGGCTCCATTCGATGAAGAATCTGTGGATCTCTATGGTGTGGCAGCACCCATCTATGATGAAGCACATTATAAAACGCTGGTAACAGCACTGGACAGTTTTCTTCCTGACACAGGGACTGTGCAGGATCGGTTTCAGCGTCTTGCAAACAGGTTTATCATCCCAAAAGCAAAACTCGATACAGTTTTCAAAGCGGCCATCGCTGAATGCCGTAAACGAACGAAAGGATACTATACACTTCCGGAGGAAGAAAAATTTTCCCTGGAATATGTTACGGATGTACCCTGGAATGGATACAATTGGTATAAAGGCAACTACACCAGCCTGATCCAGATCAACACAGACCTGAATATATTTATTGATCGTGCCATTGATGTGGGCAGTCACGAAAGTTATCCCGGACATCATGTCTACAATATGCTGCTCGAAAAAAACCTGTACCATGACCAGGGTCTTGTTGAGATCTCAATGTATCCGTTGTTTAGTCCGACATCTCTGATTGCAGAAGGAACAGCCAATTATGGTATTGATGTCGCCTTCCCGGGAACTGATAAAGTAATTTTTGCCCGTGACGTATTGCTACCCATCGCAGGTCTCGATACGAATGGAATCAGCTTATACTTCAGGGCATTGGAGATCAAGGGAAAATTAAATTATGCCCGCAATGAAGCAGCCCGTGGTATGGTCAATGGTACTATGACCGATGCGCAGGCTGAAAAGTGGATGATGGATTATTGCCTGATGAATAAAGAGACCGCCGCCAAATCGATCAATTTTATCAAGGTGAATCGCACCTATGTGATCAATTACAATTATGGTATGGATCTCGTAAAATCTTATATTGAATCGCGTATCAAGGATGATCCTTCGCCAGCCAACCGCTGGAAAGTATTTGGAGAGCTGATGAGCAGACAAGTGAGGATACGGGACTTAAAATCGTGAATCGTGAATCGTGAATCGTGAATCGTGAGTCGTGAATGTGAGTTGTGAGTTGTGAGTTGTGAGCGGTAATTTCTAGTTTCCAATTTCCAATTTAAATTTTACAATTTCTAGTTTCCAATTTCTAATTATTTTTTTTAAAAAATCAAAAATCAAAAATCCAAAACCCAAAATCCAAAATCAACTATGAGATTGAGTATGATCAAGTGGAAACTTATGTTGACCACTATCCCTATTACACTGTTAATCCTGGCTATTAAATTTGGCATCGAACATGTCCTGATGTATGAAGGCCTTGTAAAATTTTCAGAGATTGGTCTAGTAATCACAGGTGGAATTTTCCTCATCGGTTTTATGCTGGCGGGAACTATGGCAGACTACAAGGAAAGTGAAAAAATACCATCCGAAATTGCCTGCGCCATTGAGACTATTGAAGATACGATCCTGCTCGGCCACGGCTACAAAGGGGGATATGATCTGTCAGAAATGCGTCGCCAGCTCAACGAAGTCACTGAAGCAATCATAAACTGGTTTAAACATAATGGTGCAGAGGAAGATGTTTTCCGTCGACTCAACAGTATCACCAATATTGCCCTCACGATGGAGAAGGCAGGCATAGGTGCCATTGCTTCACGCGTGACTGGCGAACAACATAATCTCCGGAAATTATTTTCACGCGTCAACGTCATTAAAAAGACAGGATTCCTGGTAACCGGCTATGCGTTATTAGAGGTTCTTACTGTTGTCATTATTGCTTTAATGCTGGTATCCAAATTTGAAAATGAAACGATCAGCATTATCATCATCACGTTCATTACACAGATTTTCGTTTACATGCTGCGCCTGATCCGCGATGTGGATCAACCTTTCGAATATTCGCCAAAGGGAACAGTGCGTGCTTCTGATATTGATTTGTTCCCATTGTTGGACTACGATGCCCGCGCGAAAAAAAGGATCTAGTAAAACGACCTTACACAGGAAGTTTTGCTGTGCGGCGATGGTAATGACGTCTGTGAATTAGCTAATGTAATTTTTTAGATCTAACACTTCCTGCTGAAGTGTTTCTATCCGTTCCAGTAAATGCCGGATAGTATCAAGGCCTTCTATATTCACTCCAAGATCATAATGTAAACGGATCATACGTTCGAGGTCAGATAGATGCATTGGATCAATAAACCGCGCATTTTCTTCCTCAACGATTTCCAGCAGGCCATATTCATAGAGTGAATCTATAAACGAGGATTCAATCTCGTAACTGGTACATATGACCTCAAGCCGTATCCATTGTTTAGTGTCCATCTTTTCTCAGTTTTGATAGTTCACCCAATAATTCTTTTTCACGTGACGTAAGATTTTTTGGCAGCTGGATATGGTACGTGACATACAGGTCACCAAACTCACCATCTTTTTTATAGACCGGAAATCCTTTCCCTTTCAATTTGACTTTCGTACCATTATGTGTTTCAGTGGGTACTTTGACTTTTACGGGACCAGTGAAAGTATCAACCATAATTTCTCCCCCAAGTAGCGCAGTATAGAGATCCAGATCGTAATCACGGTGCAGATCATTTTTTTCACGACGGAAGACCTGGTTCGGGTGGATCACAAATGTTATCAACAGGTCTCCTGCCGGCCCACCATTCATACCTGCTCCGCCATGTCCTGGTATTTTTATGGTCTGCCCATTTTCAACACCAGCCGGAATCGTGATACGAATGTTTTTTCCATTTACAGTAAGCGTTTGTTTGTGCGTGGTATACACATCCTTCAGGTCAAGACGCAGTTCTGCCGAATAATCCTGGCCTTTAAATTTAGGCTGGTTTCCACGACGTGATCCAAAAGCCTCTCCACCTCCGCCAAACATCGATTCAAAGAAATCTGAAAAGCCACCTTGCCCAAATTCATCCTGTGAAAACGCCTGCTGTTGTCCTCCGCCACCACTGCGGTGAGACGGCCCTTGCCGCTGACGTGCTTTTTCAAATTCTTCAGCATGCATCCAGTCTTTTCCATATTGATCGTACTTCGCACGTTTGACCGGATCGCTTAAGACTTCATTGGCTTCATTGATCTGCTGAAATTTTTCTTTCGCGGATTTGTCATTCGGATTTACATCGGGATGATGTTTTCGGGCCAGCTTGCGAAAAGCCTTTTTAATGTCATCTTCTGAAGCATTTTTCTGAATACCCAATACCTGGTAATAATCGATGAATTCCATGAAAACGGAAATATTATTGTTGACTGACGATGTAACCCATCTGGTTTAAACTTGGTTCATGACTGGGACATATCCCGTGTGGTAGTTGTGGGCTGTACATGATGTAATATTTTTTGTGCAAACGGCATTTCAATACCTGCTTTATCAAAAGCCATTTTAATCCGTTTTCGAAATTCACCCGCCACTTCAAGTTGCTTGTGCGGATATGTTTCACCCAGAATTTTAATCAAAATGGAGCTTTCTGTAAAATCTTCCACGCGTAAAAATTGGGGAGCTCGTATAATATGCTCTTTCCAGGCAGGATCAGAAGCAAGTTCTGCACCTGTGGTATTAATGACACCAATGACATCTTCCAGTTTGGAGTCATATGCAACACCAATATTGAGGTTGATGCGCGAAAAGTTTTTTGACAAATTTGAAACGCGTTTGATCTCACCATGTGGTATGTGATGCACTGTGCCATCCAGGTCCCGCAATGTTGTAACACGCAGGCTGATATCTTCTACCAACCCACCTGTGCCATCAAAATTGACAACATCTCCGATCCTATATTGATTTTCAAGAATGATAAAAAACCCGGAAATGAGATCCCGGATCAGGTACTGTCCACCAAACCCCACGGCGATGCCAATAATTCCGGCTCCCGCAAGGATCGGACCGATCGGCACACCTGCTTCATCCAGCACCATCATCGATGCCGTAATGATGATGACAATAGTAAGTGTCCAGGTAAAGATGCGGATCAGTGTCTCCTCCCGCTTCTTTTCAGAGACACGACTGAGATCATCATCAGGAACAATAGCAACGCGTATTGCTTTTTCAAGAAATCTCTTCAGTAGTAAATTGAGTATATACGCACCTGCTATGATGATAACGATCCTGATGCCATGCGCAATGATCCATGGGACCACGTAGCTGCTCCATTCTGAAATAATTTCTTTCATCTGCCTGCAATATCGTGATTACAGGTCGCTGTCACAAGGATTTGAAGGTGGAGATTACCGGGGTTGTTGAGGAATGTACATTATAAAGGTCGCTCCTGTTCCCGGATGCCCCTCAGCGAAGATCACACCATGATGATTCTCAATGATCTTCTTGCAGATAGCTAATCCAATCCCCGTTCCCGGATACTCAGTTTTCCCATGCAGACGCTGAAACAACCGGAAGATTTGTTCGCTGAATGCCGGCTCAAATCCGATACCATTATCAGATACTGTGATATGACAGTACATCCGGTCATTTTCCAGAAATGGATGAATTGTTCTGTCGCCCTTGATGGAGTAAGAAGAAATAGTAATAACAGGTGGCACGCCTTCGCGGGCAAATTTGATGGAATTGCTGACCAGATTAAGCAACAGCTGCCGGAACTGGAAAGGAATGATGTAACAAGAACAGAGATCATGAGCGATAATGCGAGCCTGGCTTTGTACAATGTCATCCTTCAACTCATCCTGTACTTCCTGAACGATCACACCCAGATCCATCTCTACAAAATTTCCTTTCTGACTTCCTGTGCGGGAATAGACAAGGAGATCCTCGATCAGTTGCTGCATGCGGTGTGCAGCGTTTTTCATCCGTGAAAAATAATCCTGGCTCGTGGCTGACAGGCTCTGCTCCGAATCCGTAATACGTTTCGAAAACATCTGGATCTTCCGCAGGGGCTCCTGCAGGTCATGGCTTGCTACATAAGCAAAAGAAGAAAGTTCTTCATTCGTCTTGATCAGGTCAGAATTTTTTTCTTCCAGCGCGGATGTCATCTGCACAAGATCTGTAATGTCGCGTGTAATGGATAATGCGCCTATCACTTTTCCCATGCTGTCCCTGAGCGGTGTAACAAAACTTTCACCCCAGCCTGGTTTATTCGTGAATTTAATTTTTGGATAATGGAGAGATTCGCCATGCTTGATAACTTTATCAATAGCACTTCTCCATGTATCATTATCGTATTGTGGGAAAAGTTTGAACGTATCTTTCCCCAGTGCATCTTTTTTCAGTAAGTTATTATGCTCTTCACTTATTTTATTCCATGCCGTGATCCGGTATTGATGGTCATACGCCATGATCATGTATGGACTGCTCTCAATGAGCAATTCGGCAAACACTTTTTGTTCGCGTAATTCTTTCTCATATTGTATTCGTTGTGTGACATCGCGGGCAATGATGAGCGCTGCATATACCCCCGTAGAATTGTGTAATGGAATATAATCTATTTCAAAATACGAATCGGATACGGGGGATGGTATCTGGCTGCGATGGATCATGTTTCCTTTCAGCGCATTATGGATATCCTCGAGCGAACCGATCGGAAGACTATTGACAGGAAGTTCATTAAATTTTTGCCCGATGATGCTCTCCGGAAAAGGAATACGCAGATTGAATTTGGCAATCTTATTGATTGAGATGCAACGTGTTTCCTGGTCCAGCACAAAGATGGAGTCAATGGAAGAATTGAAAATAGTTTCCACAAACTCGTTGCGTTCTTCCAGTTGCAATGTCCGTTTTTGCACTCGCTCTTCGAGTTGTGCACCAATCTCACGTAGGGACTCTTCTGTTTTCTTGCGTTCCTGAACAGTGATGTTGAGTGACATCTTGGTAATGACCATGATGGAAATAAAAGCCTGGAGTGAGATCAGGGCTTCATTTAAGGGAAGGTGTGCAAATGTTCCTTCGTGATGCACTGTACCCATGATGGCCATGATCGAAGAGATCGTGATGACTGTGATGGTTTCTTTCTGCTGAAAGCGTAATGCGGCCCATACGTATATAGGTATGATCCAGTAAGGGAAGTTGAAGGCTGAATAATCGATCAGCCAGTTATGAAAGACAATACCTGTAGCCAGTATGACTGCAATCAACACAAGGATGCTTTCGGTAAACCTGTATTGAGCAGTCGGAATACTTCCCTTTTTGTAAGCAAAGTATCCATACCATATGAGTATGAATGTAGTGATCAGAATGATGCCTGAAAAATCTCCAAGCCACCAGGTTACAAAAACGATTGGGAACTGGAATACAGATATAATATGAGCGGAGAAAACCGTAAGAGAACCCACGAGGCTGCTCACAAGAGCCATGATTAATGCGGTGATGGAGAAGTAAAAAAGTTCTGTAGTCCTTGAAAAAAGTTGTTTCAGGTCCAGGTTCGGAATAAACTTCTTAAGCAGATAATTTCCCAACAGCGCTTCGCCGGTATTGCCAATGGCAATGATGGAGGAGAGAAAAATGGCGAGGGGATAATCTACTGTCCGCTGGCTTATGAAAATAATAAGATTAGCTGCGAAGGCACCAAATAAGATACCGGGGGCAATGCGATATCCCCACAGGAGGATCATAGCAAACGCAAAACCGGATGGCGGCCAAACCGGAGTTGCATTTGATTTTTCAAACTGAAGATTGAGGCTTAGACGTGCCAGGATAAAATAGACAGCTGCTACAAATACAATTTGTAGAAAATACCGCAACCAGATATTTTGACGAATTAGGTTTCGCTCCACCTGTCAACAGAATTTCAGTCCATTAAAAATCTTTGAAATTGAATCTGTCTTTAACAGCATGGGGGCGGTGGATGTTCCAGTCCAGCGACAGTACTTTGGCAATGGCGTTTTTCCATGATTGTATATCACTTGGTTTTTCAACATACAGGTTGGCTCCGGATTGGTATACAGCATTTATGACATCTTCAGAATTGGAAGTGGATAATACGACAACCGGCAGCTCCTTAAATTCTGCCAGGTTTCGGATCTCCCGGAGACATTGTGTGCCGTTTTTACGGGGCATATTCAGGTCCATAAAGATCAGGTCCGGTAAGCTGTCGAGTTCATGCAGCAAACCTGTAAGTTCCACACCATCCCGGGCGCGGATCAGATTGGGGGAGTCGGGAACAGAGTTTAATGCGTCTTCAAAAAATTGAGCATCATCTTCGTCGTCTTCAGCCAGGATGATGTGTTTAGCTTGAGTTATCGTCATTCGTTTGATAAGATAGTGAATAATTATCCTACTGACGTATCATCCTGCAAAAACCTGTTAATGCGTAGCCAATGGGGAAATATTTTTTTGGCCAGCTCTGGCGGAAATTCCTTTACCAGGTATTTGATATGATGCTATTTTGAAAAATACCACGCAAGAGCCTCACAATCTACTTGCTTCATAGGTTTCCCTTCAAACTTTAAAGAATCGTGATCTTTGAAAACCACCCTGCCATTCAGCTCTTCTATATCACCATATCCCTCAACAAGTTCCTCACCCTTTCTCAGGAAGGCCACTTCGCGTTCTGACTCCATGCCTTCTGCCATAAACTGGTAATCGGCAAAGATCGTATCACCATTAATGGTGCCAATGAATTTGCCACCACTTTTATCCTTCTCACTAAATCGATAGTGGAGGTACCCGGCGACCATGTTGGCATTAACAGTAAGTGTGAGCAGTATACTATCCTTTCCGATGACTGCCAGGTAACAATGTCCGGAATGTAGATCTTCTTCTTTGGCAGAATCTTTTTTTATAACAATCGTGTCCCCTGTAACCGGATCTTCCACGACAGTAACTTTCCCCGCACATCCAATGATGATAAGTGCAGCAATGGTAGCAATCCAGTTAGGAAACATAAGCTCTAATATTAGGAGATTAAAATTTGCAAGTATTATTTAGAAACATAATTGTAATTGTGTAACACACCCATATATATCAATCATGTATACATGAATTCAACACGTAATGTGTTTAATTGTTGATAGCTTTTTCATTTATCCTCCTGAAGAAACTCCATTTACTAATACCGATAAAGAGTAAAGAAGCGATAACAAAAGCAACTAAAATCAGGAGCGCATTGATCAAGACCTTTTGATATCCCAGTTCCTCGACATTGATAAATGGATAAGGATAAAAGCCGGATGGAATTCCTCTGATGATAACAAAAGCAAAATATACACCCGGGTACCAAAGCCATGGAAGAAAATTTTTCCATCCAAGCCGCGAGGCACGAATATACATCCACCAATATACAATACACAGTAGTGGAATAACGGTATGCAACAACTCATCCACGACGAGTTGAAGACCCGTAGGTTGCCAGGTAAGCCGTAGAATGATATTGTAAATGATACCAACGATGGTAATATAAACTGTGATGGCAGTTGATGTAGTGGCCCGTTGAAAAAATGCAAATAGGTTTCCTTTCCTGCCCCATGCATGCGAGGTAAAATGGATAGCTACCAGGATATTTGTCAGTATTGTATAAAAGCTGAAAAATCTAATGATGGTTTCCGGTACGGAAGCTATCCGGTTGGCAATGATCAGATAGAGTTGCAGGAGTACAGCCAGCCACGCCAGGACAGCAATGAGTATTTCAAACGGTTTATTTTGTTTTGGGGCAGTGTGGTTCAATGAAGAATAAGATTTAAAAGGTAAAGCGTATAGTAGATCCAGCCCTCAGAAAAATCAAAATGAAACTTTCGTTCGGTCCACCGGGTGCGTTACATATCCTGTAATTAATGGTATAAATCTAATCAAATCTGTATGGATCCGGGAAAGGATGGAATGCGGAAAATACAAGTTATACGAACTTAAGAATAAAGCTTTTGATCTTTTACACAAAAAAATGTCCTGCGTTTTGTCTTACCTAAATATTCTTTTATAACCGGGCCCCCACAGACGGGACATTTTTTCTTTGTGTGGATCAGCCAGTGTTTACTCAACACAAATTGTTTTTTCCATTTCAGGAAATCAAAACTATACTGTCGGGCTTCGCGGATCATCTGGTTGATCTTGATGCCAGGTACATCACCATTCCTATTTGCCGGATGAAGACCTACCCGGAAGAGGACTTCATTTTTGATAATGTTACCAACGCCTGCGAAAATATCCTGATTGAGTAAGGTATCACAGAGCAATGCTTTAGGTAATGATTTGATTTTCGCTTTAGCTTTTACTGGATCCCATTTTGGATTCATGACATCTCCTGACCAGTCATAATGATCATCCGGGCTTCCTTCCAGCATTTGAACAGAGCAAGCGTAAAAATAGAGATGGCCATTGGTAAACCTCAGGCTAAGGCGCTCCGGTCTGTCTTTCGGTTCATCAATAGCAAATGAGCCAAAGAGGAGGAAATGGATACGCACAGTAAATTTTGGGAAGCAAAGGAGGTAGTGTTTACCCCATGTTTTGATATCTACCAGCTTTTTATTCCTGAGCATTTCGATATCAATCGTTTTCACATTGCCTGTCACATCCAGCACTTTGCGGCCCGCAAAATGTGCAGTTTCCTCCTTTAAGATAACGATCGAAGGTCCTTCCGGCATGAGTAGCGATTATAATGTCTAATCACAACAGACGGGGAGGGAGGCGGTTTAAACGAAATATCACCTTCAGGATATTATTACATCGAAAGGTGTTCCCTGAGCTGAAAGGTGTTCCCTGAGCCGAAAGGTGTTCCCTGAGCTGAAAGGCGGCTCAGGGACCGCTCATTGTCAATGATCTTACTATTGGGAAAAAATGCAAAAAGTACTTCCTTTCGGC
>JANPKZ010000226.1:0-12072 GCA_031426295.1 Saprospiraceae bacterium | reverse complement strand
GTGCTGGGATTTTATTTTGGCAAAAAATATTACCTCAAGCCTGGTATTGAACAAGGTGCGGTTGCCAGTGACTTCAATGCAGTAGCAATGAATGGTTCGGCAATTTCGCTTTCCGGTTTTCGGGGAAAATATGTCCTGCTTGATTTTTGGGGTAGCTGGTGTGGTCCCTGCCGAAAGGAGCATCCAGGCCTGGTAAACCTGTATACGGAATTCCGGGAGGCTGAATTTAAAGGGGCTGCTGGTTTTGAAATTGTAAGCATAGGGCTGGAGTCTAACAGGACTTCCTGGGCAGATGCCATCCAATCAGACAGCCTTTTCTGGCCAAATCACCTATTCGAACCGGAAATGTTTGAGGGGGAAATCCCTAAAGCCTATAATGTCAGGCAATTACCTACCAAATTCCTGGTGGACCCGGACGGGATCCTGATTGCAATTGACCTGGGTGTGGAGCGCCTGGAAACGATTCTGAAGGAGCGGTTGTTAACGGCGGAGAACCAATAAATACGGACAATTGAGGCGTCTTTTCTGCCTCATTTTCCTGAATCGCACGGTTTCGCTGTCAATTTGGCACAAAAGCTCTATCTGGCAGTACTTTTGATCTCTCCAGGTGTTGATAATGAATTGAGGGCCGATGGCCTTTTTTAATTGAGAAAAGATATGAGCAAGAAAGAAAAAGAAACAGCTTCCGGACCACATACGGACGAGGATCAGGAAAAGGATTCCTTATTTGATTTTGACAAGACGTTTGGTGAGGAAGAGGTGGACATGGATGCCGGTGAAGACGGTGAACTTGGAAATATGGTAGCTGAGCTGAAAGACAAAAACCTGCGTTTGCTGGCGGATTTTGATAACTATAAAAAACGTACCAACCGGGAGCGCCTTGAGCTGCTCAACTCGGCTTCAAAAGAAGTGATCATTTCCCTGCTGCCTATCCTTGATGATTTTGACCGTGCGAAAAAAAGTGCTGAATCAGGTTCACAAGGAGAACACTGGAGTGAAGGTGTGAATCTTGTGTACAATCGCCTCTATCATACATTACAATCCGTCGGATTAAAAGCAATGGAAAGTACAGGCGAGACGTTTGATCCGGATCTTCATGAAGCCATTACAGAAATTCCTGCGCCAGGTCAAACCGGCAAGGTGATCGATACGATTGAAAAAGGATACACACTTAACGACAAGATTATCAGGCATGCCAAAGTTGTAGTTGGCAAATAATTTAATTCAATGACGAAAAGAGATTATTACGAAATACTCGAAGTACCGAAAGATGCTGATGATACCGTAATTAAAAAATCGTATCGAAAGATTGCCATGCAATATCATCCGGACCGCAATCCGGACAATAAGGCTGCTGAAGAAAAATTTAAAGAAGCAGCCGAAGCATATGAGATCCTGAGTGATGCAGATAAACGCGCACGCTATGATCGTTTCGGTCATGCGGGTGTGAATAATAATGGTGGAGGTTTCCATGGTGCCGATGGCATGACGATGGATGATATCTTCAGCCAGTTTGGTGATGTGTTTTCAGACAGTCCGTTTGAATCATTTTTCGGTGGCCGTTCACAACAACGCGCGCAGGGTCAGAAAGGAAGTAATCTTCGCATCAAATTAAGTCTGACACTTGAAGAAGTAGAGATTGGCGTTAAAAAAACCATCAAGGTCAAAAAACGCATCAAGTGTACTACATGTAAAGGCACTGGTGCAAAAGATGGTGCAGTAAAAAATTGTACTACCTGTGGTGGTGCAGGTGTTGTGCGCCAGGTGCGCAGTACATTCCTCGGCCAGATGCAGACTACTGCACAGTGTCCCAATTGCCAGGGCACAGGAACTCTTGTTGTGGAACCATGCGGCAAGTGTCGTGGCGAAGGACGTACCATTGAAGAAGAAACAATCGATATCGATATTCCAGGAGGCGTAGAAGATGGAATGCAACTTTCCATGCGCGGCAAAGGGAATGCAGGTATCAAGGGGGGCCCTCCAGGTGATCTGATCATTGCCATCGAAGTTAAACCTCATGCTGATCTCAAGCGTGATGGCAATAACCTGATCTACGAATTGCACATAAGCTTTCCTGATGCAGCTATCGGTACATCAGTAGATATTCCAACGTTATCCGGACCAGTAAAAATTAAAATTCCACCCGGTACAGCAAGTGGAAAAATATTCAGGCTGAATGGTAAAGGTCTACCATCCGTTCAGGCGTATGGGAAAGGTGATCAATTGATCTATGTGGATATCTGGACGCCGAAAAAATTATCGGACGATGAAAAAGCCATTTTAGAAAAATTAAAGGCTTCTCCGAATTTCAAACCACAACCAAGTAAAACAGAAAAAGGGTTTTTTGAAAAGATGAAAGATTATTTTAGCTAATGAAATATCTCATCCTGCTACTCCCATTTATTTTCCTGTTGCTTTCCTGCAACCAGGATGTGCTTGTTACTGAAAAATGGAAATTTGAAGACGGGGTGTGGCTCGCTACTGATAAAAAAACAATGTTGATCCAGGCTCCTGATACATCACAGGTATTTCGCCTCGATCTCGATGTGGAGCATAATGAAAAATATCCTTTCCAGAATTTATATGTGCGCACCGTAACGACATATCCATCCGGGAAAGAAGTAAAATCTATTTCATCTTTGGAGTTATCGAACCCGGATGGTACTTGGGCAGGAAATTGTAATGGCGAAGGAAAAACATGCCGATTGCTTCTGCCGCTTCAACAACATTTTACGTTTCCTGAAGTGGGTGAATACACCTGGACCTTGGAGCAATATATGCGAACCGATACAGTGGAAGGAATCAACAAAATTGTCGCCCTGTGTCGAAAGGTCATCCAGGAATAACAGAAACATCTGGCGATTCTTCGTTGCCTTCTCCATTGTGGGTTCAACAGATGAATTTGTTCGGTGGGGCAAGGATCCCTTTTTTATTTGTACTGGATTTCAAATTGCAGGACCCCCTGGTGATTGCCCTCCAGGATTTGTTTTCTGCCGGTATACAATACCAGATCAAAGGCGTGCCTGAACACATGACTCCTGCACAAAATTTTCAGATTGAAAAAAAACCAGTGGATTTCGAAACATATAAGGAAGGTTTTCAACAGGCTATGAAAGGTATCCTGGCGGGAGACACCTACCTGCTTAACCTCACATATCCAACTCAGCTTTTTGGTATCGATCATCTTGAGAAAATATTCTTAGCTGCAAAAGCACCCTATAAGCTTTATTTCAATCATAAGTTTGTTTGTTTCTCTCCGGAATGTTTTGTCACAATTAACTGTGGTATCATTCGCACATTTCCTATGAAGGGAACCATCGATGATTCTATACCTGATGCAGAAAACATATTGCTGGCAGACCGGAAAGAACAGGAAGAACATGCAACGGTAGTCGATTTGTTGAGGAATGATCTCAGCATTGTTGCAGAACGTGTTACAGTAGAACGTTACAGGTATATTACACGTATTCATACCGCAGGAAAAACATTATTGCAATGCAGCTCTGAGATCAGTGGAAAATTGCCGGACGATTTTCATGCGCATCTTGGTGATATATTTCATGCATTACTTCCTGCCGGATCAGTGACTGGTGCTCCCAAGAAAAAAAAAGTTGAGCTTATTGAATCTATCGAACCTGAACTTCGTGGATATTATACCGGTGTATTCGGTGTCTATGATGGTCAATCCGTTGACAGTGCGGTCATGATCCGTATGATCGAGCAGCGTGGCGATGAATTCTATTATCGCAGTGGTGGTGGTATCACGTATCGCAGTGATGCGGAGAGTGAGTACCGGGAGATGCTGGATAAGATTTATATTCCAAGATGATTTTAGATTTTAGATTTTGTGAGCGCCTGAGGCGCCATCACGCTGGGGCGTGAGATTTTGGATTTTGCATTTAAGTTTTAGTTTTTAGTTTTTAACTTATGCTACAGTTTCTCGAGACGATATGTATCCGTAATGGAATTCCTCAACACCTGGACTGGCATCAGCGACGTATGGATGCGACGCTCGGACATTTTTATCCGGTGCATCATCACTCATGGATACTAGAAAAATGTGTACAGGTTCCGGAAAGTTTTCGAATGGGTCAAGTGAGATGCCGTGTGGTGTATGATGCGCACAAACTGGATATTCATTTCTATCCTTACGAGATGCGCATTGTGCAAAAACTAAAGCTGATTGAAGTACCGGATGGATATGATTACCGATTTAAATATGCTGATCGAATCACAATTGAAGAACTTTATTCCCAACGAGGTGAGGCAGATGACATCCTGATGCTGCGGAACGGGTGGGTGATGGATACTTCTATTGCAAATATTGCATTTTTAAAATATGGAAGATGGTATACGCCTTCCATGCCTCTGTTAGCCGGTACGACAAGGAAACGTCTGCTCTTTGAAGGAAAAATTAATCCACAAGCGATTCATCAAAACGAGCTGGGAACATTTGAAGCGTATAAGCTTTTGAATGCCATGCTCCACTTTGAAGAATCACCATTGCATTCTATCAATTTAGGCTAAAAAATTATTGACGTGAAAGCATCTTTGCTTCCAACATAGGTTTCACCGAGGGCCATTCGTGATGGAGGATGCTGAAGTATGCAGAACTTCTAAACGTGCCATCATCGCGTAACATGTGTTCGCGGATGATGCCTTCATAGATGCCACCGATTTTTTCGATGGCCTTCCATGAACGTATGTTATTGTGTTGTGTCTTAAGCTGCACACGATGCGCCATTATTTTTTCAAAACAAAAAGTCATCAGGGCCAGCTTACAATCAAAGTTGATGGAAGTAGCCCAATACTCAGGCATCAGCCAGGTGCCACCGATCTCCAGCCTGCGATCATAGGATCCAATATCGAGAAAACGAGTTGAACCGATAATTTTTCCAGTGGCTTTGTGAAGGATAATAAAAGGGTATTCCAACCCTGGTTCGCGATTAGCAATTGTAGCATTGTAAATCCTGTAGAATGTTTCTCTTACAGACCAGTCACCTACGTAAAACTCCCAGATACGTTTATCAGAAGCTGCATTCAACAGATCTTCAAAATGATATTCTTCTAATGGATGTAATTCAATTGCATGGCCTGTTAATACAGTAGGGTGTGGAATCCAGGGTTTGGGCATGTGGTAGTATTTCAGATTAAATGTATAAAACCTGAAATGAATGCATGGCCACATCGCAAAGAATGAAAAAAGTCTTGCCGCTAATTACACTAATTAACGCTAATTAAATTTCAAACTTGTTCGCACTCTCTATTCGCCAGCCGATACCCACTCAATGGCCGTCTGCAATTCACTTTGTTCGAATCCTTTGAACTCGCCGGGGACGACGATGCTAAACATGTCTGTGAATGTCCTGATGGCATCGACGTCTGTTACAATAGCCGCGCGATTCCATTTGGTGATATTTTGGAGACCCATGAGAGCATCTTTCATCCATGCGCCTAGTGTAAAGTTTTTGATAGATGTATCGAGAACCAGGAGATAATTGAGTGTATCAGTTTTTGTGACCAGCTCTTTTACCTTAGGCAGTACTGTTTCTGAAAAATCTGTTTCGGTAATTTCATCTGTGGCTTTAAATCCCACCATGTTGGCAGGAAGTCCTTCCATGTATTCGATCATGATCTGTTTTGGTTTATGGGGTTTGTAAAATTCTAACAGGTGTACAGGTTATTTGTTTAGCATCCAGATCGAGCAATTCAGTATTGAAGCAAAGCTGACCCATGCTATATATGGCACCAATAGCCATGCGGCTGGCTTAGAAATTTTTGAAAAATAAATAATGGTAAACAATATCAGAACCCACATCATGATGATTTCTGCAAAGGCGAATCCAATCATATGAAATTTGAAAAAGATCATCGACCACCAAAAATTGAGGAATAGTTGAAAAGCAAAAAGCCACATGGCAATTTTCTTTTGTTGCTCGGGCGCAGTGCTTTTCCAGATCATCCATAAGGAAATTCCCATCAGCAAATACAGGAATGTCCATACCGGACCAAACACATTCGAAGGTGGATTCCATTCAGGCTTCACCAATGAATCGAACCAGGAACCGCGTCCTGAATTTGACAGAAAGGCGCTGATGATACCAGTGGCTTCACAAATGAGGATGGCGATGGCAAGTTTCAAGCCGGATGAAAGGGCAGTAGATGATTTCATGCACTACTAACAGGCTTCAGGGTTCTAAGTTTAGAGGAGTGAGAGGAGTGAGAGAAGTGACCCTTCGACCCCTTTCGCTCATCCATGTGCAGGCTCAGGGCAAGGAGAGTGAGACTCACTACTCAAACTATGCAAGCCATGCTAACCATGCCAGCCATGCTAACCATGCTACTAACTGAGGATGAGCTCATCGTACCTGAAGATCACATCGAGCCCTTTATTCTTAAAATATTCACGGGTCTCTTCTTCACTGCGATCAGTAGTAGCCAGAACAAAATCTCCGCCCCAGGCACCGAGTGATTTTACACAACCCCAATAATCAGAAAATTCATTGTTCTGTACTGTAGGAAGACCGATGATATCAGAAACCAGTGTCTCATGCTGGCGCACAAGTGTTTCAAATTCTTTTAATGTCGTAGCGACATTAATACTTTCTGTCAGCCGGGATACCTTATCTACAGATCCATTAAGACTGGCCTTGGACTGATGATATCGCTTGAGTGCGTCACGGCTGTTTTGTTTGCGGCCGAGGTATACGAGGTACAGTTGTTTTTTGAAAGAAGGATCGAAGTCAGCGCCATCGATGTGAAGCTCATCTTCGAGGAATTGATACAGGACAGGACCATCAGCATCTGCACATGCAATATCATAGCCGGATCCGCCGAATGTATCAAATAACAGAATGTATGGATTTACTTCCGCCCATTGAGCAACGCACCATACGAGTGTAGAACTGCTGCCGAGACCCCATTCACGATCAAATTCGAGATAGGTATCAACCGTATACTTACGCCATTGGGATAAGAACTCAGAATTTTGACGGCAGGCTGCTTTTAATAATTGCGTGATACCGTTACCAACTTCCTTATCGGTGCAATCGATGCACTCAAATGCCATGAGATCAAAATTGCCGGAGAACCAAAGATTGCCTTTGCGATCGTACGACTTCCAGACGATCTCACTACCCGGGCGTTCATTCACATTCATCGACTGACCCAGCTTACATGGAAGTGCCAGGGAGACAGCACCATTCAACACCAGGTATTCGCCGGTGAGAAGGAGTTTTCCGTTTGCTTTGTAATGTCTTTTGGTTTGGACTGCCATTTTTTTTAGGGGTGGGCAAAGATAATATCTTCGAACTTAGGTCAAAACGGTTGATCTGGGTATCGACTTTTCGACCTTGAGACCCGGCAAAAAAAAATAGCCACTGGCTTTGACCACGGATCAAAATCAGGATTGGGATGCGGCAAGATATATACTTTTTAATTATATATATCTATTCCATATAAAATATCTTCATTGAAATTTTACGTTGGCCTTAGATTGGCTGGTTCCATTGGGCTAGAGCAACGTCTAACCCCCTACCCCCTGAAAGGGGGACTTATGTTTGTATCAGAAATTGAAAATTAAAATTCTCCCTTTAGGTGGTCATCTAACCCCCTACCCCCTGTAAGGGGAATTTAGTTTGTCATCTAACCCCCTAGAACTTTAGTTTGTAACAGATTTGAAAATCAAAATTCCCCCTTTCAGGGGGTAGGGGGTTAGATGGGCAATAAACGAACCCTTTCAAAAAGCCCTTTGTTTACATTTGCTTCAGCTACCTAACCGAAAACGAATCAATCATCTTTCATCATGACCTACGATAATTTTACTGTTAATGCCCAGGAGGCTATCCTGGCCGGCCAACGTCTTGCAGCCAATCTTGGACAGCAGACAGTGGATACGGCACACCTCATCAAAGGGATCCTGGAGGCTAATGAAGACAGCGCGAAATTCCTTTTTCAAAAGATCGGCGTCAGCATTCCTCAACTTGTCAAAGCCCTTGACGAGGCGATCCAGACGTATGCGAAAGTGAGTGGTTCTGACAAACAGTATCTCACGGACCACAGCAATAAAGCCCTGACGGAAGCCAAAAAATTCCTGGCCGAGTTTGGGGATGAATTTATTTCTACAGAGATCATGCTGCTGGGTATACTCAAAGGCAACAGCAAGGGGGCCCAGATCCTGAAAGATCAGGGTGCCACGCTCGAAAGCCTGAAGACAGCCATCAAAGAATTACGCGCCGGTCGTCATGTAACTGATCAGAATACCGAGAACAAATACAATGCGCTTAAAAAATATGCCATCCATCTCAACCAGCAGGCATTAGATGGCAAGCTGGATCCAATCATAGGCCGTGATGATGAGATCAGGCGGATTCTTCATATTCTCTCTCGCCGTAAAAAGAATAACCCGATCCTTGTCGGTGATGCTGGAGTAGGTAAGACGGCAATTGTTGAGGGCATCGCCTGGCGTATCGTACAGAAAGATGTGCCGGATAATCTGTTGACCAAACAAATCTATGTTCTCGATATATCAGCATTAATTGCAGGTGCGAAATTCAAAGGAGAATTTGAAGAACGTATAAAAGCAGTCATTGAAGAAACAAAAAGCTCGAATGGTGAGATCATTCTTTTTATTGATGAGATCCACACATTGATCGGTGCAGGTGGAGGAAGTGGCGCTATGGATGCAGCCAATATTTTGAAGCCACCGTTGGCTCGTGGTGAATTGCGTGTAATTGGTGCAACGACTGCAGATGAGTACCAAAAATATTTTGAACAGGATAAAGCACTTGTGCGTCGTTTCCAGAATGTCTACATCGACGAGCCTTCTGTAGAAGATACTATTAGTATACTGCGAGGTATCCAGGACAAATATGAAGTGTTTCATAAAATTGCAATCCTGGATGAAGCACTGGTGGCTGCTGCAGAATTATCTCACCGGTATATTATTGACAGGCATCTTCCGGATAAAGCAATAGACCTGATCGATGAGGCGGCAGCGAAACTCCGTCTGGAACTGGATAGTCTTCCGGAAGAAATTGATGAAGCAGACCGGCGTCTGCGTCAACTTGAAATAGAACGTGAGGCAATCAAACGGGAAAAAGATGAGAAGAAATTAAAAAACATATCCGAGTCTATTGCCAATGCGCAGCAACGACTGGATCAAGTGAAGGCTCAATGGAAAAATGAAAAAGATATCGTTGACACCATTCAAAATATCCGGAAGCAAAGTGAAGAACTCGAACAGGAGGCTATAGTCGCAGAGCGTGAATCCAATTTTGAAAAAGTTGCCAAGATCCGTTATGGAGAATTAGTTGATCAGAAAGCGAAACTTGAGGCCGCAGAAGCAGAACTCAAAAAACTGCCAAAAGACAGTCGTTTTACAAATGAAGAAGTGACCGCTGATGATATTGCCGAGGTCGTTTCCAAATGGACCGGTATTCCGCTTCAGAAGATGATGAAGAGTGATACAGAAAAGATGCTGACGCTTGAAGAAGAGATCGGAAAACGATTGATCGGCCAGGCGGAAGCAGTGCGTGCAGTATCAAATGCGGTACGACGTAGCAGAGCAGGCTTACAGGATCCTAATAAGCCTATAGGTTCATTTATATTCCTGGGACCTACGGGTGTTGGTAAAACTGAATTAGCAAAGGCTCTTGCTGAAGTGTTGTTTGATGATGAAAATGCGATCACACGTATCGACATGAGTGAGTACCAGGAGAAGCACAGCGTATCGCGTCTTGTGGGTGCGCCTCCGGGATATGTTGGATATGATGAAGGTGGACAACTTACCGAAGCGATTCGTCGCAGGCCGTATTCGATTGTGTTGTTAGATGAAATTGAAAAAGCACACCCGGATACTTTTAATATTCTTCTGCAGGTTCTTGATGATGGACGCCTTACAGACAACAAAGGTCGTGTAGCGAATTTTAAAAACACGATCATCATCATGACTTCAAATATGGGTTCTGATGTGATCCTCGAAAACTTTGAAGATCTCGAAGCAGTAGGGGATGCACATCGCATGGATATCCTGGCTACCACGAAGGAAGAAGTTTTTAATCTCCTGAAAGAACATCTGCGTCCGGAATTCCTCAACCGGATCGATGACAAGATCATGTTCCTCCCATTGACGAAAGAGGAAATTAAGAAGATCGCATTGCTCCTGCTCAACAAAGTGAAGAAGAATCTTGCCCGTCGTGAATTGAAACTGGAGATTAGTGAGAAGGCGCTTAATCTCGTTGCTGATCTTGGTTATGATCCGCAGTTTGGTGCACGTCCGCTTAAGAGAGTTATCGAAACAGAACTTGTGAATGAATTAGCTCTGCAGGTATTGTCTTCCAAATTTGTAGAAGGCGATACCGTTTTCATTGATGCTGACAATAAAGGATTTATCTTTTCTGAAGAGGGTTATAAAGGGGATGGATCAACTCCCACTCCTAATGGAAATGGGGGAGCTAAAAAAGATAAACGTGAAAAGAATGTGGATCAGCTGAAGAAGGCAACGGAGGATGTCAACAATTTAGTGAAGGATATTAAAGACACCGATGACGATGATGATGATGATGAGAATGGGTCTTCTGCGCCGCCGGATACGCAGTTGAAAAAGGAGTAAGATCATTTCAAAAGGAGATCCCTGAGCCGAAAACGAAGTTAATAAAGAAGTAAGATCATTTCGAAAGGAGGTCCCTGAGCTTGCCGAAGGGAAGAAAAGGAGAGAACCTCAAACTAAGTCCCGCTCGATTTTTTTTCCAGAAAGATCTTTCTATTGATCATGAATTCCAAGGAAAAAAATCGAGCGGGACTTTTGTTAGGTCTGTGCATTTTTTCTTCCCTTCGGCAAGCTCAGGGACCGGCATGGCAAAAGCTCAAAAAATTTCTATTAAGAGTTAACCCTGTCAGGATTTTCTTTCAGGAAATTTTTCCAACCCGACTTTTTTGAGGATGGGATGCGGCCACGTTGATAGTGATGGCAGAGTGCAACTGACAATGCATCCGTTGCATCGAGAGGAAGTTTTTCAGATTTTAAATTTAATAACCTGCACATCATATCGGCGACCTGTTCTTTCGCTGCGTTGCCATTACCTGTGACGGACTGTTTTATTTTTTTCGGAGAATATTCTGTTATATTGAGACCCATGGTCATGCCTGCAGCCATTGCGACGCCCTGTGCACGTCCAAGCTTTAACATCGATTGTACATTTTTACCAAAGAATGGAGCTTCTATAGCAAGATCTTTTGGAAGATAGCGCTCGATGATCTCCTGGATCTCCAGAAAGATCTCACGCAATTTTTCGTTGTGATCTTTTTTATCCTTCAGCTTTAATACACCGATCTCCAGGACAGTCACATGCTCACCAATGACTTCAATGACAGCAAAGCCAAGGATATTGGTGCCGGGATCGATGCCGAGGATACGTGTGGAGGACATGGGTGCAAGTTATGCCTATTTTGGATTCCTGATTTTTGATTTTGATACCTGAGTCTCAAAAACAATGGACATACGTAATCTCCGTCAAGTGAAAGGCGAAAGGTCACTGAGCGACAATTGTAAAAGCTGTGATATGAGTAAGTTCAATGGCTTTAGATTGATCATACCCAATTGAAAGGCTTGTCGAAGTGACCGTCTCTACCCCTGGTCCTCCAGCCACTCCATCACCAGCTCCTCCTCAAAACCCTTGCTGACTGCATACATATGGACGCGTCGTGCATCATCCATAAAATTATCAGATCGGACTTCACGGAGTTTATTTCGAAGCAGGTCTTCGAGGTAAATTTTATATTCCTCTTCGTCGATAGATTGAAGGGCATCACTGATCAATCGTTCACTGATATTTTTTTGGAGAAGATTGTTTTCAATTTTGATACGACCCCAGTGATCGAGATTCCATTTTTCGCTGACATATGATTTTGTATACCGCTCATCATTGAGGAAATTTTCTTTGCGTAGTTTTTCAATGATGATGTCAGCTTCTTCAGGCGGGATTTCCCATGAAATCAGCTTTGCCTTTACATCGTGTGTACATTTTTCAGTTTCAGCGCAATATTTTGATATACGCTGAAAAAAATCTGTTC
>JANPKZ010000225.1:0-23508 GCA_031426295.1 Saprospiraceae bacterium | reverse complement strand
TCCTTCGCGGATGGTTCCACGATTTACTTTACCAACAGCAATACGACCCTGGTAGGAAGAAAAATCGAGTGAAGTGATCTGCATCTGCAGTGTGCCTTCATATGCAATGGGTGGTGGCACCAATTTTAAGATACCATCGAGCAAGGGGGTGATGTCAGCACTTTCTTCTAATGAATCATTAAACCAGCCATGTTTGCCGGAACCATAGTACGTAGAGAAGTCTAATTGCTCTTCAGTAGCATCAAGGCTGTAGAAGAGGTCAAAAACGTCATTATGAATTTCTTCCGGACGACAGTTTGGTTTGTCAACTTTATTGATAACCACGATAGGCTTCAGATTGAGTTGTAATGCCTTCTGAAGCACAAAGCGGGTTTGAGGCATAGCACCCTCAAATGCATCCACCAGGAGTAACACGCCATCTGCCATACGCAGTACACGCTCTACTTCTCCTCCAAAATCACTGTGACCCGGTGTGTCGATGACGTTGATCTTTACACCTTTATAGACAACCGCTGCATTCTTTGAAAAGATCGTGATACCACGTTCGCGTTCCAGGTCATTGGAGTCCATGATCAGTTCACCAGTCTCCTGGTGATCTTTAAATGTTTTGGTTGCCTGGAGGATTTTATCTACGAGTGTGGTCTTGCCATGGTCGACGTGAGCAATAATGGCAATGTTCCGGATATTTTCATTGATCTGTTTCATAAGCAATACGGGCTTTCAAAAGCGGGTGCAAAAGTAAGAATATAATGCCGAAATACATCATTAGGTTTGGTATGACCCAACTATATATGGTAGAATTTACTCATAATGTCAGTAAAACCTCAATTCCTGTGAATCGATTTAACATTTAGTTGAGATATCTTTACACCACTGGCTCCGTCGTATAGCGGATAGTACATAGGTCTTCGGAACCTAGGGTCGAGGTTCGATTCCTCGCGGGGCCACTCCTTGAATGCAGAATATCGAACAAGGAATAACGAGTGTTGAAGTTTTCGGTTGAGGCGGGTATAGTTGTTTTTGAGACAGTCATTCGTATTTGAATCGCCCAAATTCTCACACTGCAAACATTAAAATGGGAGCCTTCAAAAATCTACATTCCTTGATCGTTATTCAATATTTCTTTCCTTATTCCTTGTTGATTATTCCTCTTCATTCCTTGTTCCTTAGTCTAAAAATTAATACTTGAGCTACCACTTGAATTCCGAATGGATTCGACAAGCTCACCACAAGTATCGGACAAGGAATTCTAAAGAATTTCGAATATGGATCATGGAATATTGAATTTTGAATTGTTCGGAACGTTCAAAAAGAGAACACTTGACAAATCAACATTCCTTGTTCCGTGTTCAATATTCTTTTTTTTGCAAAAAAAAAGCAGATCATCTCTGATCTGCTTTTTACGTTTTGTTTTGATTTAATTTTTATTGAAACAGGATGAATTTTCTGCGCTCATGACAGGCTTCTTTGGAAAAACGTCCGAATGCATAATTTACCTCAAGCTGGAGCTGGGCAGCAGTAGCCAGTGTTTTCGCATCCAGGTCAGGTGATGAGATATCACTAGCCGCAGGATAAAAATCAGCCTGGCCTTCGTCAGTGAGAATATCAGTAAATGCATAATGCAGGCGAAGACCCAGATTCACTACGAGGAGATCGCCTCCCATGATATAGGAACCAAATCCAAGTACGCCTGAGGTGTAATTCTTTTCGAAAAGATCTGTGACATCACCATCTACCTGCGCATCGGCAGGTGTGGTTTCGCGTGTTGCTTCACGTATTTTACTGTACTTACCACCAATTTCAACATATGCGCCATTACCACTGTACCGGAACAGACCTAAGATGTCGTTATGCTTCCATTTGTACGACGTATGCAAATCACCATGGAGATTAAAATCCTGCTTAGATGTAGCACCCATATATTCAACCGCAAATCCCGCATGATAGCCGAAATTGACACCTAATCTGCCACCGATTGCATGACCAGTTGAAATTTTATGTTTAAAATTTCCGCTGTCGAAAACATTCTTATCAAGTAAGAACGTGGGGCCATAAGCACCTTTCACACCAGCCTCAAACCATACCTGGCTTTTTGCATAGAAACTCAGTGTGACCACACATAATAATGTAAAAATATACTTCATGTTCGTTTTGATTTTGAGGCGCCAAGATAGCTATTATTTCAAACCCCGCCGTTTCATTTCTGACAGGATCAGGCTCAATTCCCTGCTCATTTCTCCAGTAACCGCGGTATTCTCTCGTGCCCTGCGGATGAGGTATGGGATCACGTCTTTCACAGGACCGTAGGGAACATATTTCGCCACATTGAAGCCCGCCGAGGCCAGATTAAACGTGATAATGTCACTCATGCCAAACAACTGGCAGAAGTTAAGATGGGAATGATTCCGGGGAATATTTTTTTGCACAATGAGCTCCGCCTGCAACAGGTTACTTTTCAAATTGTGTGATGCATTACAGGATGCAATTTCTTCATAATGGTCTACGCAATATCTGACCGCCTCATCGTAATCCATATCTGTATTCTCTTTGGAGTCGTGTATGGGTGAGGGACGATCTTCATCCAATGCATGCATTCTTTCTTTTTCCATATACGCTCCGCGTACCAATTTCGCACCCAGGATATACCCCTTGGATTTTGCCTCCGTATGGTCCGCAAGTAAGCTTTGCAATTTGTCCTTACGATACAATTGATATGTATGGTAAACCACAACTTTACCGTGATTGTATTTCTCCATCAGGCCTTTCACCAACCTGTCAATGGTATCCTGTATCCAGGTTTCTTCTGCGTCGATAAAAACCGCCACTTCATGTTCACGCGCCACTTTACACAACTTATCAAGACGATGTTGCAGGCGTTCATACGCCATGGTATCTTCTGCAGAAAGTTTCACACCGGATTGATATCTCTGGAGTAGTTCCATGGAAGCCAGTGCGGTCACTTTTGTGGAAATGACAGGGACACTTTCATGCGTGGAAGCAAATCGTACTGCATTAATATTTTCGGAAAGCGTAGTTTCAAAATCTTCCTCACGCGATTTTCCTTCTGCACCATAATCCAGGATTGTCAGTGTATTGTTCTTGCGCAGATGTTCGATTTCATCCTGGCATTGAAGTAGTGAAACTCCACCACAAAATTGTTTATAGATCGTGGCTTTGACAATAGGATTAAAAATATTGATGCCCACTTCATTGAGCCATAATCCAAACGACCCGCCGAGTTTCACCAGCCAGGGTTTATTGATCATATTAAATAACCACGCTGTGCGTCTGAGTTCTGCATCCGTTTTATGTGCAAATGCAATTTTTGTATCACTAAAATCTACAACTGAACGTTGCGGGATTGAATCCGTGTCAGAATTTACCATAAGTTTTCCAGATAGACCAGGCATGTTCTGCCTGCCGGTGTAGCATGTCAAGGCCATTTTTTGTGTGAGCGCCCATATGTATGCCGTGGGTCAAAAATAATGTATTGGCCGGATTGTAAATCACATCAAATAACCAATGGGCTTTCGTGATGGATTCATACGGTATCATGGGTGCCCTTTCAGTCTCTGGCAACATCCCCAATGGTGTCGCATTGATGATGAGATGATGATCAGAGATAAGTTTTTTGGTCAATCTTTCATATGTAAAGTCCCCCTTTCCCTGGCTTGAAACAGAAGCTGAAGCTATTCCGAGAGCAGACAAAGCAAACCGAATCGCCTTTGCTACCCCACCCGTACCCAGAATAAGGGCATTTTCAGGAGCAGCCTCATTTCCAAACCATGCTTTCATAGAATCACGAAAACCTAACCAATCTGTATTATATCCTTTCCAGCTATATGTTCCGGTTCTGACCAGGGTATTGACTGCTCCTATAGACCAGGCTGTGGAATCTATATCGTTGATATATCGGATGACAGAAGATTTATAGGGAATGGTCACATTGAGACCATGCACATAAGTATGCAGCACCTCAGGGATGCGATCCGACCGCTCTAAGGGATAATTATTGTATTCAAAGCCGATGAGTCCTTCACGTTGAAACTTGGATTCAAAATAAGGTTTTGAAAAAGAATGACCCAGTGGGTAGCCGATAAGTCCGAATTTCATACAGGGAGAATCTGACATGATTTGCTTCTGGTAGTAATATTACTAAAAGCAGCTCCCCCTTGTATGTTTTCCTAGAAGCGTACCATGACTCCTGCCTTGGCATTAAATCCAAATGTCGGATATGTCACCCAGCGCTCCCGGTTATTGCCAAGGATATTATTGATCTCTGCAAAAGCTCCAATTGCTGGCGTAAAATAATAATCGCCATGGAGGCTCAGATCCAGCAAGGGGTCTAGTCGTGTTTCTGTGCCGCCAACTGTACGGTATGGCAATCCATTTTCACCATGAAATAAAATAGATGCATGGTAAATATCATCACCACCAGTATATGCAAGCATAGCCTCTACACCCAGTGATGGCCGGTGCCATGGCTTTTCTTCTTCGTCCAGCGAATAAAACCTGGTGAACCCATGGGTCCGCAAGGTGATATTCTTAAGGACAGTAAATTGAAGCGAGCCTTCCAAACCAATAAATGAACCATCATCATACACAGGTTTGAATTGTTCTTCATCATCAAACTCCTGCAGGAAAAAAGCCATACGTTCAAATTTTGTATACCCTCCTGTCACTTCATAAATGATATTTCCACTTGTCCCTTTCACACCGGCATAGATCCGCCTGGAAATCATATTGGTGATACTGTCAAGACGTGTCTGGATATATGGATTGTATGAGGAGAGGTAGTGAAAATTATTTTTCAATACTTCGCCTTTCCATCCCAGTCGGACAGTCAACATGTTTTCAAACAGGTTATACGACGCTTCCAGGTTAGGAAGGATCTCATTATGTTCTTTCCTCAACAGGAATTTTGCTCCTGCATGTAGTTTGAAATTTCCAGTATGGAAACCGGCGTATGGATCAATAAATACATTGTTGAGTGCCTGGCTTTGATTATCCTTCACGGTTGTAAGGTCAGCAATCACACTCAAACCCACTGGATATTCATTGGCTCCGATAGATGTGCCTACTTCTCCTCCGACTTTCAGTGTTCTTTCTTTTGTCCGTAAGTCATCCTTATCGAAGAGATAATTGAATAAACCCATATACCTGAAAGATGAGGTTTCATTAGCACCATTGGAGATGTTGACATTGAGATCGTACCTGTTAAAACTTCGTTTCAGAGCATCCGGGTTATTAGGGATCTCTTCTGCACCATAGAAATAATGTTTTTCAAATTTACCATCTACATAACCATCGATAAGTATATCTTCTGTCAACAAATATGAAGCATTCAAACGGGCTTGTGAATCAGCAAATTTTTGAAGCTCAATTTTCTTGTTATTGGCGCTGAGATGCCGGAAGTCAATTCCCCAATCCAGGTTTTCACTTTGTAGGTGATCATAGGATAAAAGAGCTAATAACGAATTAGGGCTACCATAACCGGCTTTGGCAAACAACGGATAATACGTTGCTTTCTTTTCCGGCGTAATCGCCAATGGCTTTAATTCCGCTATGACATATTCTATACTCGGTGAAGGTGCCAGGAGCTTGTATTCATACCTCCGCACTGTTGAATCGATTGCGACTGGGGGAGGAATAATTTTGATCTTCTTTGTTTCCACAAGCCGGACTTCAAAATCCTTAATGACTTCAATCTGACCTGTAGGCAGTTCGTTCTGTGCGGTGGCAGAAAATGCACAAAATGTGATGAGGATGCTATAGATAATTTTCATGATCGTCTGTTAGTCTTTTTTCGGTTCTGTCATTTCCAGGGTATCACCTGTGGAAGGTTTTACACGGTTTTGATTCTCTTCTTCTTTTTTAATCCGATCCAGTTTTTGTGTGGCTTCACGAATGATTGTCTCGTCTCCCTGGAAATTTTCAATGATCGCCTCGATTATAGCGCGTGCATTTAACAGATCGCCTTTTGCAAATTGCACATCTGATAGAAGGATCAACGATTTCGCCACCCAGAATGGATAACCTACATTGGATCGGGCAGCTTCTTCAGCAAGTTTTTCTGCAAGCTCATTCTCTCCCTTTTTCTGATAGATAGATGCGATATAGTACCTCGATTCTGCAGCAAGTTCAGCACTGTTGATCCGGATGACAGAATTAAATGATGAAATCGACTTTTCAAAATCTGCTGCATCATATGCAAGCATAGCTGAATAATAATGTGCCTGCGCACGAATGTCATCTGTTGCGCGCGGATGTTCTATGACTTTTGCAGTCATTTGAAATACATCCGTTCCATTCTTCATTTTATATGCACTGCGCAGTGCTCCCAACATAGCCTCATATTGCTGTTCCTCAGATTCTGCCAGAGGTATGTAATCTGAATAATACCTGTATGCACGCTGCATATCCTGCTTCTGATTGTAAGAGATCAGGGCAGCTTTATACAATGACGTGGAGAGATATATACTTCGTCCTTCTTTTATTACAGCTTCATAACTGCTCAAAGCATCTTCCCATTTTTTCGCCAGCGATAAGGATTCCGCTCTCAGGTATTTCGCCTTCAATGCATATGCACCTTTTGGATTTTGGTCTACATAGCTCTTAAATGATTCAGCTGCTTTTTCATAATTGCCCTGTGCATAATGATTTTCTGCTGCAGCGTACAGAATAGAATCCCGTTCTGAACCTGAAACCGTGTAGCCTGGTATCGTACCGGCAAACGTAAAAAATGCATCCGGCTGATCAAGCTCATTTACATAAATTTCCTGGATCGCTGACATGGCTTCTCGTGAAGTTTGAGGATCAGGATTGTATTGAAAGACAGATTTATAATATTTTAAGGCATTCGTGAATTGACTACTGTTATATGAGATCAATCCCAACTTAATAATTGCAGGCAGCAGAAGCGGACTGCTTTGTTTGTATTCACTTACCACACGCTCATAAGATGCAATAGCTTTTGGTATCTGATGTTCATCTTCATATGTGTTACCTGCTTCATACAGAGCATCATCAGCCCAAAGGGATTCTTTCATACCATTGGCAAGCTCTTCAAGGAGCGCAATTTTCTCTGAAGGTTTTTTCTGCAGACCCTTTAGTAATGCCTTTTGGTATTTAGCGTAATCATACCCCGGATATTTATTCTTTATCGACTGGTCATAATATTGGTTAGCCTTATCGTAAAGATTGCGTTTAAATGATGCATCACCTGCCCGTAACAGTGCATCGGGCCATATTTGATTTTTTACAAATGGTGCACCGATCGTCTGTGGGCTGATAAGTTCAATACCACTTACAGCTGATTCAAAATGTCTTTGTGCCTCTATAAAATCTGATAATCTCAGGTAATTGTATCCCTGGTTATAGTGGCCTACAGGTACACTTTGCTGTGCCGGAAGATCAGTCTGCCTTTCTGCCAGAGTAAAATATTGATTGTACCACTTGATACTCTCATTGTATTTGCCGTCGAGATGTGCTAATTCACCTTTCCAGAATAGAGCGCGTGATTGAATGGATTTATTGACCGGATATTTTAATGATTTGTCAAGCAAGGGTTGTGCATCCTCAGATTTGCTTTCCTGGATGAGTTGTTCTGCACGGTATAAAGTCACTTTTTGGTAAGCCTCCTGCAATGCTGTGGTCAGTGTAGAAATGGCTTCCAGCTGACGTATGGCCAATGAATAATCACTGGTGTTGGTAAGCATATTTGCCAGAGTGCGTTGAGCGTCATTGTAATCCGGGCTTGACGGTGGTATGGTCTGTAATACTCGTATCGCTTCGACGTCATCACCAGCTTCCGCACTTAATCTACCATAATGAAACGTAGCCTCAGTTGCAACCTTCGGAACAGCTTCCATCAGCATAGCGTTGCGCAGGCTATTTCGTGCCGATGTCTTATCGCCGGTCTTCAGGTAGGCTTGTCCTAAATAATAATTTGCATAGTGGGGTTGCACGCCTGGTTCATTTCTGATTTCTAATAACACAGGAATTGCATCCTCAAATCTGCCCGCATGATAATAAGACATACCAAGTTGATAAAAATCTTCTGTCCGAAGCTTCGCTGAATTTTTCTCCACATATTCCAGGTGAGGAAGTGCTGAAGCATAGTCACCTGTTTCAAAATATGCCTGTCCGATCAGGTGGCGTATTTCAGTTTTATTCTGGACAGTAGGACTGACGATTATCTGGTTACCATACCCAATTACTTTTTGAAATTCTTTATTGTTAAAATGGATCTGCGTGATGTAGTATGGTATATAATCTTTGTAAAATTCAGAAGGTGCTACTTTTTCAAAACTGCTAATCGCTTGCGGATAATTGCCCTGGAAGTATTGCGTCATACCGTAATAGTAGTTTGACGGATAATAGTACTTGTCCCTTACCTCCCGGGTTTCATTAAAAAGGGTTGCTGCCTGGCTAAACTCTTTAAGAATAAACAGACTATACCCCATTTTAAAATAAAGTGCTGACCGGTCTTCTGCGGGAAGACTTCTTGCATCCACCAGCGTAAAATATTTTACAGCGTCTTCATATCTGTGATTGTCATATGCATCTTCACCAATCATCATGATAGCCCGCTGGGCAATTGGTTCAGGAGCATGTGCTTCAGAAAAGGCGATGATCCTGGCAATCGTACCTGGGTGTTCCATCCGTAGCCAGGATTTTAATTGCAACAACTCTGCATCCTGGATCAGGTTGCTATACGCAGGATCGTGGTATTGGTTCAGGAATTTCTCTGCAGACCGTGCTGCCCTGCCGAAAAGTCCCTGGTCGAATTCCTTGATCATACGCTCATAGTCATCGTTGGGCGATTGATATAGGACGGTTTGCTGGGATGTTAGGGAGGCAGGCACCAGCGTCATGACCAGCAGACAAACTGAAAAATGACAAAGTCGCTTCATGGATGAAAGATTCATTAGCACTTTTTTTCGCCCATTGAGCTGATTTTCAGCCCTTATGGCTTCTTTTAGAAGAGATTACAAATAACGACAAAATAATATGTGAAAGTACAACTTCCTTCTCTTTTGTGGTAAAAAATATAAATCGCTACCCTGTGCCTGTTTCTTAGAGAACATCAACAAGGAAAGTATTCAGCCATTACGTCCACCTGAATGAGATTATTGGACCATCATAAAAGAAATTGACTGCCTGTTGTCAATTACGAACAATCACCCGGCAAACCCTATCCATAAAAATTAACTTGGGCTAGCCTATGACCGCCATATCTCGCTAACTGGTTATTGGCTCTGCCCTCACAAAACTGTTTACAAGCTTTTCTTTCTTTCTATTAATACTAAGCCCGGTCATAATTCATCCCTTTGAAGTGGTGATTATGATCCGGGCTTTCTTTTCAACCAGTGCGTATAGATCAGGCGGCTTTCACCTCACGATCAAGTTTCCTGAAATTCGTAACCATGATCTCAGTCGCGTGGCGCTTTTCACCTGCTTTCGTCTCATACTGACGATAGCAGATCTTTCCTTCTACAAATACCTTTGTTCCTTTCCTAAGAAGCTCATTGATGGTTTCCGCGACCTGTCCCCAGGCAACAAGATTGTGCCAGGTTGTGATCTTCTCCGGATGTCCTTCCGCATTACGCCTGATTTCATTCGTGGCAAGGGTGAAGCGGGCAAGTTTCTTGCCCTGTGCGAGTTCGCGTAGTTCTACGTCCTGTCCAAGAAATCCCAGAAGTTGTACGCGGTTGTCAATTGAAGTACTCATGATAATTAAAAATTTAACCGTTAAAAAACTAAATGATGTAACGTCATTCCACTCATTTGGAAGACTTGACAAAAGTGATCTCCTTATAAGGTTTTACTCGGTTCATTTACTCTTCTTTACGTAAGGAAACGGCTGTAAACGTTTATAAACGTAAACGAAACGGTTATGGAATGAATTCCTCCCGTTCTGTCAGGTTTGCTAATAAAATGTATATAGTCCTGAAATGTCCACAGTAATCGTAATGTCGTATTTAACCCCTGACATTGTCTCATTCTCCCTGCAGAATATGATCCTTGGACCAGTATGTTTGTAACACTAAAACCCAAACAAAATGCCAACCCAAATCTTCCTGAATCTTCCGGTCAAAGACCTGAATAAATCGATTGACTTTTTTACACAACTTGGCTTCACGTTCAATCCTCAGTTTACAGATGAAAATGCAACCTGCATGATCATTGGAGAAAACATTTTCGCAATGCTATTGGTGGAAAAATTCTTTCAAACGTTTACCAAAAAGGAAATTGCAGATGCACACAAAACCACGGAAGCTATCATCGCTATCTCCCTGGATAGCCGTGATGAGGTTGATACTATGGTTCATAATGCCATTGCTGGCGGAGGATCTTCCCATCGTGAAGTAAAAGATCACGGCTGGATGTATGAACATGGATTCCAGGACCTGGATGGACACTTATGGGAAGTATTATATATTGATGAAACACAAGCTCCGGGGTAAGAAAAAAAAGGCCACTGCAGAAAATAAATAGTTCTTGCAATGGCCTTTCATTTTTCAATTTGTTTTTACTCTGTTCCCTGATCTGCAGCCATCCTTACCGTAGGTGTTTTCCCTTCCATATATTTTTTGAAACTCTGAAGGTCTGTTTTTACAATACCTTCGAAAATGGGTGTAAGAAGACCTGCCACTGTTTCTCCAATCTTTCCGGCCGGAGGATCGTAAGAGATAGCCGCATCAACTTTCGTTCCTGTGGGCGTATCCTTAAATTGTACATTACCTACATTCATGACCTCAGAGCCGGGAAGTGATTTCCATCCAATCCGGTTATTGAACTCATCATGAACGATCTCACTCTTCCATTCTATCGTCCCAAGACCACCTGGCACCTTAGCTTTCCACAATGAGGTAGTATCGTCAAGCACGGTTACACTTTCAAGATGCTTCATGAAAAGAGGTAAGTTTTCAAGTTTGCGCCAGAAAGCATAGACTTCAGCGCGCGGTTTAGCGATCGTGGTACTGCTTTTTAGATTGATATTGTGATGGGTTGAGTCCTCAATTGTTTTCAATCCGGCACCTGCGATACCAGCAGGTGCAAGTTTGTTTTTTATCGGACACATACCTGTGGCTCCACGAAACAGCAAATAACTGCCTAATGACATTTCTGACAATCTCTTGCCACGCGTCATACCATGCACCATCAGCAGCGATCCCGCGACTGCGGAAATAATTCTTTCTGTTTTACCGACATTTCGATCGATTTGAAGATTCAATAGACTCATGATTTTTAGAATTAATTTATGTTAAAAAATATCAGGACCAAAGTCCGTATTCATTGATTTCTAACACCCTTTTCGCATGAAGGTTTTGTTAAATATCTCCCTATAGATCTGAGATGAATTTGCAGTGTAGTATAAACTATTGTGGTTGAAATGTGTTCTCCTACCGAATAAAATCCCTGCTCGCCATGAATGATCTTAAAGTTGAAATGTCCCCGATGGTGGACGTGCTTAACCGCTTAAATAAAGAAGGTTATACTGCCCAATTTAAAGCTACACAAGGTGGCCTTTGTTCCATGCGAACTCAACACACATTTAAGCCGAGTGATATCGATATCAAACACTTTTACCGTTTTGAGGGTGAATCGGATCCAGGCGATACTTCTATTGTATATGCAATTGAAACTGAATCCGGAGAAAGAGGCACGCTGATTGATTCCTACGGGGCTTATGCGGATCCCATGGTAGCAAAATTTATTAAACAAGTAGAAGAAATTAAAAAATAAACCATATTCATTTCCTGTAATCCGGATAAAGAATCTATCGATACCTTTGGATTACATGAAAAACAATTGGAGTATTCTATGTTGGTTACTGCTGGCATCCTGCTTTCAGTTAATTTCATGTAGACAAAAAAAAATTTCAGATCATCCTGATACGGACATCATGGTGACAGCGGATGGAAAAGATCCGATGATCCTTCTGACAGATCGACCTCCAAATCTTGAGACCCCTCTTCACTACTTTACTGAGGACTTTACACCAAGCGAAGTTTTTTTTGTTCGATGGCATTTACCTGTCCTTCCACCCAAGGTGAATGAAGATTCATTTCAACTTCACATTACTGGGAATGTCAACAAAGTGCTTTCCTTATCACTGAAAGACCTGAGAGAAAAATTTCCTGCAGATAGTGTTGTAGCCTTAGCTGCGTGTGCCGGAAATGCCCGAAGCTTTTGTGACCCAAGGGTGCCCGGTGGGCAATGGAAAAATGGAGCAATGGGAAATGCCACGTGGAAAGGCGTGCTGTTGAAAAACATTCTAGATTCTACAGGCGTGAAATCAGGCACCATGGATGTTGCCTTTAATGGATTGGATCATTCTTCTTATGAAACGATTGCTGATTTTGAAAAAGCTCTTTCCATTTCACATATTATGGAAGGCGAAGTGTTGGTGGCATACGAAATGAATGGTGAGCCGCTCCCCTACCTCAATGGGTATCCTCTCAAGCTGATCGTTCCGGGTTGGTATGCGACGTATTGGGTAGGTATGTTGAGTGAGATAACCGTATTGACCGATACGTTTGATGGATACTGGATGAAAAAAGCATACCTCGTGCCAAAAGGCATCAAAGACGCAAATGAAAAACCTGACTCATTACAAAAGGAAATGGAACCCATTACCAAACTGGATGTAAGATCAATTTTTGTCACACCTGAGCCTGACTCGATTTTGAAAAAAAATATTGCTTACGAAATCCAGGGCCTGGCATTCGATAGTGGAGCAGGAATTGTAAAAGTGGAATTGTCAACTGATGGTGGGAAGAATTGGGTAGAAACAAAACTCGATCCCGAGTTGGGCAAATATGCATGGAGAAGATGGCGATATCAATTCACGCCTTCTTCTTCCGGAACGTACATCTTTAAAATAAAAGCTACCAACAAGGCCGGTGATACCCAACCAGAGCAACACTGGAATCGAAGCGGTTATATGCGAAATGCAATTGAAACCCTAACACTGAAAGTAAAATGAAATCTCAAAGAGAAGAATCGATTTCATTAAAATGGGTTGTTGTGATCCTTATGAGTTTTGTTTTTTACATGTCGTGTGGTGATACTTCACAACCGGGAAATAATTCATCAGATAAAATTATAGACATTTCAGAAGTGCGTACGCATCTTCCGGAAATAGATGGATATGAGGAATTTAAAAAACATTGTATCACCTGCCATTCGCTCCGCTATATCGAGATGCAACCTGAATTCCCTGAGAAGACCTGGGATCATATCGTACATAAGATGGTGAAGAATTTTGGAGCTCCGATCCCTGATTCTTCCATAGCGATCATCGTGAAATATCTGGTGAAGGTGAAGTCGGGTGAGCAGGGGTGAAATGCACTTTAAGTGTCTGAAAATCAAAACGTTATGACAGTGTGGCATACTTAGGTATGCCACACTGTCATAACTATTTAAGAATCAGGTGTTTATCTTGGATTTCTCCCCCTAAAAAATAAGATATACTTTCCTGTTTAATCACGCAGAAACCATCACCTTTTCCATTCCATATTTGTTCCTGTACTCAATCGGGGAAAGACCGGTAATCTTACGGAAGATGGTCCTGAATGCTTTAGTATCGGAATAACCAACTTCATACATAAGCTCATTCACGGACTTACGATCGGTTTCAAGACTCTTTTTTACAGCTTCAATTTTTACACGCTGGATATATTCAACTACTGTGTTAGATGTAGCTTTCTTGAATCTACGTTCGAGATTCCTGCGGCCTAATGCAAGTTTATTTGCCAGTTCATCGACAGTAATTTTTTCCTGAAAATTTTGCTCAATAAAATTCTGCGCATTTTTTATGACTTCATCCTCATGATCTTTCTGACCGGTGAACATGATAAAAGGTGATTGATTGCTTCTCTCAAATTCGATCGCAAAAACTTTCGCGCATAGAATAGACATCTCCCGTCCCACAAATTTTTCAATTAGATATAAAACCATGTTGAGATACGAGTATGCACCACCACTGGTATAAATACCTTTTTCATCCGTGATAATTTTTTCAGCTATTAATTGCACCTGCGGAAACATGCGCTTAAATTCATTTGCTGCTACCCAATGTGTTGCACATTTTTTACCGTCCAATAATCCAGTAGCGGCAAGCAGAAAAGCACCCATGCAGAGGCTTGCAATTTCAGTCCCCTTTTGATACTGCTCTACGATAAAAGGAAGTAGTTCTTTATTTGCTTCTATGGAAGCTGTCATATCACCGTCAACCGCAGGTATAATGATCAGGTCTGGTGATGTGACTTCGCTCAATACTTTGTCACAATGGATCGTATACAATCCACCAATGATCGGCATTTCCTTTTGCAGCCCAACGAGCTGTACGTTGAATAAAGCAGGCTGCCGACGCATATTCGCAAATTGATTTACCTGGGTCAGAAGTTGTCGTGGTCCTTCGATGCTACCAAGGATAGCTTTATGCGGTACAAGTATGATGATGTTTTTCATAAAGCAAATGTAGACATATCACCTGTCGTAATCAACCCTCTACAATGGCGGAATTGTACCACATTCCAAACAAGGGTCTGAGTACATTTGTAATAAATCATTTATAGCAAATAAAATCTTTAACCATATGGCAGACGCACACTCTTATCTCCACTTCAATGGCAATTGTGAAGAGGCATTCACATATTACAAATCGGTTTTTGGAGGAGATTTCCAGCAGATCAGCAGATATGGTGATATACCATCAGATCAACCTGCTACTCCGGAAGAAGCAAATAAAATCATGCATGTCTCTCTGCCCTTGCAAAAAGGATCATTGCTGCTTGGAAGCGACATACCTGCAGGATTTCCAAATGCCGTGATGGGAAATAGCTATTACATTTCTATCAACACGGAATCGGCTGAGGAAGCAAAGAAAATTTTTACTGGGCTTTCTGACGGTGGCCAGATCTACATGCAATTGGAAAAAACTTTCTGGGCTCCTCTCTTTGGAATGTTTGCTGACAAATTCGGAGTGCAGTGGATGGTTAGCCTGAATGAACCTCAAAATCCATAAACACCTGTAAATTCTTTTTTGAAAAATAGTTGACCAGTTATTGCGTAACTGAATGGTTACATATATATTTGTAACCGATTAGTTACACATTTAAAACAGGCAGATCGTGAGACGAGACGTATTCCAGGCAATCGCTGACCCTACCAGACGGGAGATTATCCATTTATTATCGGAGAAATCCCTCAATCTCAATTCCGTTGCTGATCAATTTAACATCAGCCGGCCCGCGATCTCCAAGCACATCAAAATACTCACGGAATGTGGCCTGATCGAAATCAACCAGCAGGGACGTGAACGGATCTGTGAAGCCAAACTGGAAAAACTAAATGAGGTATCTCATTGGGTAGAACAGTATAAGTCATTCTGGAATCAAAAGCTGGATGCATTAGAAACCTATCTCAACGAATTACAAACAAAAAAGAAAAAACATGAAAAATCGAAATGATGTCATGACGCCCGCTGATAAAAAACTCGTGATCAGCCGCCTGTTGAATGCTCCACGAGAATTAGTGTGGGAAGCCTGGACTAATCCAAAACATATCATCCATTGGTTAGGTCCAAATGGATTCACGAATACGTTTATCAATTGTGACACCCGAACCGGAGGTTCATGGAGATATACCATGCATGGACCAGACGGACGTGACTATGGTAACCGAATTGTATTCATCGAAGTGGTGAAACCTGAGCGTCTCGTATACAAACACTCAGGTATAGATGAAACTGAAGACATTCACTTCGATGTAACGATCACCTTTGAAGAAGTGGGAAATAAAACGCAGATCACCATGGCAACCGAATTTTCTACCGCTGAAGAATTGCAACGTGTGATTCGCGAATTTGGTGCCGAAGAAGGTGGCAATCAAACATTAACCAAGCTTGATGCTTATGTCACGTCCCTCCAGAAATTTCCCGAAGGACCGATCGTAATTGAACGAACATATCTTGCAACGTCAGAAAAAGTTTGGAATGCCCTGACTGACAAGGATGAAATGAGGTCCTGGTATTTTGATCTGAAAGAATTTAAACCGGAATTAAATTTTGAATTTACCTTTACAGGCATCAGTGAAGACAACACCTCTTATTTGCATCATTGTAAGATCACGGATATAATTCCGGGCAAACGATTGGAATATTCATGGAGCTATGACGGCTATCCCGGCATTTCATATGTACGATTCGAATTGTTTCCTGCAGGAAATAAAACCCTCCTCAGGCTTACACATCGGGGTCTTGAAACGTTTCCAGCTCATCCGGATTTTGCAAGGAAAAATTTCTTTAAAGGCTGGACATCAATCCTCGGTGAAAGTTTATTGCATCATTTGGAAAACACAAAACCATAATTATGAAAGCAATTACTTTATCTCTTTTACTTACTGTTATTTCAGTTTCAACATCTATTAGCCAGACAAAATGGTCATTCGATGATGCGCACTCCAACCTGCAATTTTCATTATCCTATATGTTGGTCACAGATGTGGAGGGCTCCATTGTAATTTCTGAAGCCACCCTGGTAGCAACAGGTGATGATTTTGCCAATGCGTCTATTTCTGTCAAAGGTGATATGAGTTCCATTAATACAGATAATGACGCCCGTGATGAACACCTGAGAACTGCTGACTTTTTTGATGTTGCAAAATATCCAACCGTGACTTTTAACAGCTCGACAGTTAAAATAATCAGTGATACGAAATACGAAGTAACAGGGCTTCTTACGTTGAAGGGTGTGAGCAAACAGATGACATTTGATGCTACTGCGACAAAAAATGTTCGCCCTTATGATAGTAAGTCCATTGTTGGCTTTAAAGTAATTGGCACAATCAACAGGATGGATTTCGGGATTTCAAAAGAAACACCTTCTACCATGCTCGGTGAAGAGGTACAGATCAGAGGTAATGTAATTTTTGTAAAAGAATAGAATTGTCTTAGAACCAAAAAACAACCACCATGTATTTCTGCGAAGCGATAAGACGTATCCGATGTGCTTCACGTCACACAGTCGAAGTCTTCAAAACGAATGTGTATGAGACTGAAGCAGCCATGGTTATTTTGGAAGGACTAAGGATGCAGTATCCTTGGTTAAATATCAATTTTGACCTGGAGGATTGCGATAAGATCCTAAGAGTTGCAGGCCGTAGCATCGAACCAAACCAAATCCGGGAGTACATGCAGGTGAGAGGCTTTGTTTGTGAAGAACTTACTGACTAAAAGGCCTCATTCACTATAAATAAAAAAGGATCCAATGTTATCATCGGATCCTTTTTTATTGGGTTCTTTACATTATAACTCCGTTCTATGGATATATACAATGACCAGATTCACATGCGATTGATGACTGCTAATGACGCAAATGATTATTATTTATTAATTGAAAAAAATCGGCCTTACCTTGAAGAATATTTTCCTGTAACCGTGTCGCTTACAAAAACGCGGGATGACACAATTCATTACATCAACAATAGCCTTCAGAGAATTGAACAGAAAGAATTTTATCCTTTTTTAATTCTTGATGAAAATGAAAACCTACTAGGTTCCGTTTTTGTAAAATCAATTGAGTGGAATATACCCAAAGCTGAAATCGGTTATTTTATTGATCATCAACATGGACGCAAAGGAATTGTATCAAAAGCCCTTTCACATGTTGTGAACTATTGTTTTGAAAGACTTGCGATACGAAAGTTATTGATCAAAACCCATGAATCAAATATCAGCAGCAGACGTGTTGCTGAAAAAAACGGATTCCGTATCGAAGGAACCATCCGGTATGATCATAAGACAACAGATGGGCGGATTCTGGATATGGTATATTATGGTCTTACCCGAGATGAATGAGGAGCGTTTTGCAAACTAATTTTCAGGAATGATAAATTTTTGAAAAAACACCAATGACTCAGGATTTCGCATGGCATCTTTATTCAGCGTGTCTTCAGTTTGCATACCCATCAATATTTTTTTCACAGGAGCCTCCATTTTTTTTCCACTGATCGTGAAGGGTATGTCTGGCACCTGGATCACCTGGTCAGGTACATGACGTGGCGTGCATTTCTTTTTTAAAGAACTATTGATGCGCGACACTAATTCGGCATCAACTATTTTTCCTTGCCTGAGTTTTACAAATAGCGGCATATAGTGCCTGCCTCCACTCAATTCAAGATTAACTATAAGACTGTCTTCAATTTCCGGTATTTCATTCATAACCCTATAGATCTCTGCTGTCCCAATGCGAATACCTTGTCTATTGAGCGTAGCATCTGATCTTCCAAATATGGTCAGCCCACCCTCCTCAGAAATCTTCACCCAATCACCATGCCTCCAAACTCCCGGGATGTCCTCAAAATAACTGGCGCGATATTTTTTCTTATTGGCATCATTCCAAAAATAAATAGGCATAGAAGGCATCGGTTTCGTAATCACCATTTCTCCAAGTGATCCAATGACAGGTTGCCTTTGTTCATCGTAAGCATAAAGACTGCAACCCAATGCTCTTGCCTGAATTTCACCACGAATCACATCCTTTTCAATTACCCCACCTACAAATGCTGTACAAACATCTGTTCCTCCACTCATCGAGCATAACCAGATCCGGGTGTGAAGATTTTCATAAACCCAATCAAATGCTTCCGAAGGGAGTGGTGATCCAGTAGAACCAACACTCCGAAGTGCCGACAGATCAATGGTTTTATTAGGAGCCAATCCTTCCTTCATACAGGCAACCAGGAACGGTGCACTGGTACCAAAGTGATTGATCTTTAAATCTTCAGATAACTTCCAGAGCGTATTCAGATTGGGATATCCGGGACTACCATCATATAGTACAATGGTAGCACCCAGCAACATGGAGGCATTTAAAAAATTCCACATCATCCATCCTGTCGTCGTATACCAGAAGAATATTTCTCCCGCATGTACATCATTATGAAAGGCCATGTATTTCAAATGTTCCAGAAGGCATCCACCATGTGAATGTGTAATCGCTTTTGGTGCTCCGGTTGTACCAGAGGAATACAAGATCCATAAGGGATGACTAAAAGCTACAGGAACGAACTCTGGTATCGATCCATGAGTCAAAGAAAGGTCACCTAACATAACACTTTCTGCATTCAGTAATGACTCACCTTTTCCTGTATAATTTACAATTAGCGTATTTCGCAATCCAGTGAGTGTCTCACGAATCTCCCTGACCTCATTCGTCCTGTCATGAATTTTTCCTCCGTAATAATATCCATCTGCGGCGATAAAAAGTATGGGCTCAATTTGTGCATATCGATCCACCACACTGCTTACTCCAAAATCAGGTGAACAACATGACCATACTGCGCCAAGTGAAACCGCAGCAAGGAATGCATACGTGGCCTCCGGAATATTTGGCAAAAAACCTACAATGCGATCACCTTGCGTGACACCATGTGATTTAAAATATTCCTGCATCCTCGCGACCTGGGACCACATCTCGCTGACAGTAATAATTTTGACCGGATCAACTTCATTAGCAAATAATATGGCGTTTTGTTGTTGAGCCATACCTGAAAAGATATGTTCAGCATAGTTCAGGGTTGCTCCTTCAAACCACCAACTATCCGGCATCAGGTCTTCGGACAATACATTTTTGTATGAGGAATGAAAACGAACTTTAAAAAATGAAGCAATTGATTCCCAAAATTGGGCATCATCTGTAACAGACCAGGTCCATAAAGATTCGTAGTCCTCAGTTTCTATACCTACGTTTTGCTGCAACCAGGTACGAAACTCAAGAAGACGTGATTGCTTTATATCATCTGGTGCAGGCTGCCATAGGATCTCTTCCGGCCGTGTCATGATCATCTTTGTTTCGGGTTGAAAGTAAAAGAAATTATGTTTATAACTTGCACACATGATCCAACCTATACGGAAGATATTAATTGCCAATCGCGGAGAAATTGCATGTCGTGTCATCCGTACCTGTAAGCAACTGGGGATAGCTACGGTCGCAGTTTATTCTGAAGCAGACAAACAAAGTCCCCATGTACGTCTTGCAGATGAATCTATACTAATAGGTCCTCCGCCCTCCAGGGAGAGTTATCTCAACATAAAAAAGATCATCGAATCTGCATTGCTCGTGAATGCGGATGCGATACACCCGGGATATGGCTTTTTGAGTGAAAATGATGTGTTCGCCGCTGAGGTTGCCAAAGCAGGTATTACGTTCATCGGACCTTCTCCTGAAAGTATCCGTATGATGGGCAATAAGCTCGCCGCAAAAAAAGCAGCTAAGCATTTTGATATTCCTATGGTACCTGGTACGGACGAAGCATTGTCAGACCCCGAAGAAGCGAAAAATATTGCCCGCAAGACCGGATACCCCTTATTGATCAAAGCAGCAGCAGGAGGTGGTGGAAAAGGAATGCGCATAGTGCATGCTGAAGATGAACTGGCAACACAAATTGACAGGGCTATGGGTGAGGCACTTGCTTCGTTTGGTGATGGCTCAGTTTTTATTGAAAAATATGTGACATCTCCTCGTCATATAGAAGTACAGGTCATGGCCGATCAGCATGGCAATTGTATTCATCTTTTTGAAAGAGAGTGTTCGATCCAGCGTCGTCATCAAAAAATTGTGGAAGAAGCACCATCATCTATTCTGACACCGGAGAGACGAGAGTCCATGGGACAAGATGCGATACGCGTTGCGAAATCATGTAATTATGCTGGTGCCGGAACCGTAGAATTTTTGGTGGATGATTCAGGTCAACATTATTTCCTTGAGATGAATACCCGTCTTCAGGTAGAACATCCTGTTACAGAAATGATCACAGGCCTTGACCTTGTTGAAATGCAGATACGCGTGGCAGAGGGTCACGAACTGTCAGTTACACAAGCTGACATTAAAATGGATGGCCATGCGATCGAACTACGTGTGTATGCTGAGAATGCTGCGCAGGGCTTCAGACCATCAATGGGAAAATTAACCACTTACAAGCCACCCGAAGGTAAGGGAATCAGAGTCGATGATGGATACACGGAGGGAATGGAAGTACCGATCCATTATGATCCCATGATTGCAAAGCTTGTAGCACATGCACCGACAAGGGATGAAGCTATAAAGCTTCTGGTTGCAGCCATTGATCAATACAAGATCAGGGGTATCGATACAACGCTTGATTTTGGACGGTTCAGCGTTTTACATGCCGCGTTCAGGACCGGAAAGTTCGATACGCACTTCGTGGAAAAATATATGAATGAATACCTGGCGGAATTGCAACAAACGAATCAGGTTGCTGCAGAAGCAGCCGCATGGTGGTATCAGAAAAAAAGATCCATTCTGGTCCTTCCCAAAATGGATGATCTGAATAAACCTTCAGAGGGACGTTAATCGTGAAGTATCAGATCAGCTTAAAGTTTCGAAAGATTCGATCGTCACAGGTTCACCCCACATGATCATGGTTTCGGCATCGCTCTGTTTTACGGTACAAATTACTTCTGCCCCGTCTTTCTTTAACTGATTCGGCATATTTAGTGGAAGAAATTTTCTGCCATGATCATCAATGATTCCATATGCACCACCTTCAAAAGATAGATAGACAACCTTTCCTTTTATTTTCATGCTGGTAAAAATACAATCTTACCAACAGACAGTTTAGAAATCCTGGATGAGGTCTATGTCCGCTGATGGACAGGAAGCAGATGCTGCAGGTTCTCAAGCATCTTTTGCTGAGCTAATAATTGCTCGGTTATTTTATTAGATGTATCCGGGTTGGCTGGAGCCTCGAGATGAGAAGTCATTTTCATACGCACTTTCCAGATTTCCAGTACGTCATTCATCTGGATCGTGTAAGCGTGATATTCAGGATTATCTGAGATGCACTCAATCACTTTTTCAACGCGAATCCGGTTGTGGATACGTTTGATAATCACTTCTTCGTGTGTGATCACAATATAGAGTTGATTATTTTTTATAGCCTGCTCCCAGTATTTCGGTTCGATAAAAGCTGCGATCACGACATCGCCGGACCTGAACGTGGGCTGCATGCTTGTGCCTGTGATCTCAAACGACCGATACGTTCCAGATCGAAACTGAGGATCCGGCAATTGATAAGAAGGAAGATCCTGCATAAAAATGGGATCATCCAGTTGTTTGCCATATCCTGCCTGTGCCGGATACGGAACGTGAACGATTCGTTCGTCTCCTTTTTGATCGGTAACAACTGTAAGATTCTTAACCCGCAAGCCATCATCCTCAGCACCAGATGTAAAGGGTGAGCCGTAGCCGGTAAAGAGGAAGCACGGATTGAAGTGAAATGTGGTGACAGATTTTTCGATCAGATCGAGCGGGACATCTCTGCGCTGACCCACCATTTCTGAAATCCCCTGAGCGTGGTAACCAATGGAAATAGCAAAATGACGTCTTGATTTTACCCTTCCGGTCTCGACAAGTTTGTCAAGGCAGGCTAAAAATCTATGTGTGACGTCAGAAATACTCATGGTGGCGGTGTAAATATATAAGAAAGCGTAATATGTATGATCTTAAGAATAAAAATTTTACTTATTAATTGAAAGATGAATGGCAGATCTACCAGGTATTAGGTAGAGACTTTTATAAAATACTGAAGATCAAATAGTTATGACAGTGTGGCATACCTAGGTATGCCACACTGTCATAACCACTTCATTATCAGTACGCTATCCTCTATTTTCACCCTAAATTTCCGCCTCCCAATACCTTCCATAATAGCCAACTACTCCCTGAACTCATACCACTACATTTTTGTATAGTATAGAGTATACTTTTTTGTATAAGAATGACGAACTTTGCCTCCCAATTTTGATGCTATGAGCGAAAGCATGCAGACCCTCGAGGTCCATACCCAATCCGAGTACAAATACGGCTGGTCCACCGACCTTGACATGGATACCTTCCCAAAGGGCTTGAGTGAAGAAACAGTCCGCGCCATCAGCGCCCGGAAAGAAGAACCCGAATGGCTCCTGGAGTGGCGTCTGAAAGCATACCACCACTGGCTCACCATGTCTGAACCAACCTGGGCCAACATCCACTATCCCAAAATCAACTACCAGGATATCATCTACTTCGCAGCTCCAAAAAAGAAACTGGGTTCTTTAGATGAAGCGGATCCTGAACTTCTCAAAATGTTTGATAAACTGGGCGTACCACTGGAAGAGAGAAAGGTACTCGCTGGTGTAGCCGTTGATGCAGTTATCGACAGCGTTTCTGTCACCACAACTTTTAAAAAAGAATTGGGAGATCTGGGTATCATATTTTGTTCATTCAGTGAAGCAGTAAAAGAACATCCGGAACTCGTAAAAAAATACCTCGGTACGGTTGTACCATACACAGATAATTTTTTTGCAACGCTCAATTCAGCAGTCTTCAGTGATGGATCATTTTGTTACATTCCTCAAGGGGTGAAATGCCCTATGGAACTATCAACATATTTCCGGATCAATGCCGCAAATACAGGACAGTTTGAAAGGACGCT
>JANPKZ010000224.1:0-6370 GCA_031426295.1 Saprospiraceae bacterium | reverse complement strand
ACATTGTATGCGAAAGTATTTATCGAAGGAGATAGTGTAAGGTGTATTTATTCCGGTTTGGCTCATGATCTTCCGACCGGTGTTGATCCTTCTCAATATGTTTTTGGGAGTGGTAATCAGACTGAATCCATTAACCTTGAGCATGGATGGCCCCAGGCAAAGGGTGCAGGTGATGGAACTGATGGAAACATGAACATGCATCATTTATTTCCATCCAGGGTTGCCATTAATTCAGACAGGGCTGATTTTCCTTTTCGCCAGATTGCGGACAATGTGACCAATCATTGGTATTACCTCGGGATTGAAATGTCTTCAAAACCTTCTAGTAATATCGATGCGTACAGTGAATTTTTTCCAGGCTCTTTTGAACCAAGGGAATCTGTGAAAGGTGATATCGCGCGTGCTATGTTTTATTTCTGGACGATCTATCGCGATGACGCCATGGATGCTGATCCCGGATTTTTCGATCAGATGAAAGCAGATCTGTGTACATGGCACGAACAGGATCCTGCAGATGCATTTGAAACTTTACGTAATGAAAGGGTTGCTATATATCAGGATGGGAAAACAAATCCATTTATTACAGATTGTTCGTTGGTTCGCAGGGCATATTGTGACCAGCTTACAGCGTGTATAAATACTGCTACCGCTGAACAAACAAACCTTCATAGCCAGTTACAATATAATGCAGTGCAAGAGGAATTACTGATTAATAGTGAAGAGTCCGGGCAGTGGCACATCATGGTGATCAACCTGTTAGGACAGGTAATGATTTCGGAGCAGGTAACATCCGGTGAAAAAATTGAAGCAATAGTCCTTCAGCCTGGATTCTATTTTGCAATCGCATCTAATGGGCGTCAAAATATCAGGACTTCTTTTTCAAAATTCTAATGTGAAGTAACTAAACTGCCTGGAAGATCTGTTCTGATATCTTTGCAAGATTGGCATTCACCTGTACTTCAGATTTCATGAGATCCTGGATCGAGATCTGATCGAGCAATTTATCGACATTCAGTTGAAGAATGGTCCACAAGGATCGCAACGAACAATCTACTGAGTTGGTGCAAAGGGAAAGTGTACCTGCATGTTGTCCGCAGAATTTTTCATCATAGATGGCGCCACCCATGGAACGAAGGACCTGGTTGATCTTAATTTCACTTGCGGGCATAGCAAGGATGTAACCTCCCTTATGTCCCCGGATGCTTTGGATAAAGCCGGCGATACGAAGCTGTCGTGTGATCTTGGCTGCATAGGCTTGTGAAATATTTTCCAGTTCGCTGATCTGGGGAAGGTTAAGACCCTCTTCTGTTTTTGCGCGGGCAATCTGCAGAAGGATCCTTAATCCATATTCATCCTGGGCTGATATTTTCATAATCCATTCATTTTTTAAAACATGTCTAAAGCCATTTTGGCTTCATCACTCATCCGTTCTTTATTCCAAGCGGGTTCCCAGACAAGTTTGAGCTCCACATCGGTGACAAAATCTAATTCCAGCAGTCGCTCCTGAACTTCTAAAGGCAGACTACCGGCGACAGGACATGCAGGAGAAGTAAGTGTCATCACGACATCGACTTTACCCTGGTCATCCATTGTAAGAGTATAGATTAATCCAAGCTCGTAGATGTCGACTGGAATTTCCGGATCGTATACAAGCTTGATTTGTTCAATCATCTTTTCCTGCTTCTCTTCTTTCGAAAGTGAAGATGTTGTTTCTGATCCCTGTACCGGTAAATGGTGTGCATAAGATCTGATATGCTGGATCATACTTTTTAATCCATTCGATCGGGTAGGGGATAAATGAGATTGAAGACCAATGGCGTCAATAAAAAATAAATTAGCCTGGCTGATCTCCACTATTTTTTGACCGGAATACACCCGTATCAAAAGCGCAATAATTCCTTTTGTAATGGCAGCATCACTATCAGCATTTAGATATAATTTACCATCTTTTACTTCTGCATGGAGCCATACTTTTGACTGACAACCTTTGACAGCGTGCAGATCATTTTTATAACGCACATCTAATGGAGGCAATGCTTTACCCAGATCAATCAGGTATTCATATTTTTCGGTCCAGTCGCTGAAGAGAGAAAACTCTTCGACGATTTCGTCCTGGACGCGTTGTATGTCGGATACCGTTGTGAGCATCATGACAGAATTTTAACTGATTTTAAAGTTGCCTGAACCAGTCGTTCTATTTCTTCCACTGTATTGTAGAATGCGAATGAAGCCCTTACAGTCCCCGGAATGCACAGAAAATCCATAAGGGGTTGTGTGCAGTGATGTCCTGTGCGAACTGCTATTCCTTGCTGATCAAGCATCGTACCGAGATCATATGGATGAATATCCTTCACGTTAAAAGAAAAAACAGACGCTTTATTTTTTGCCTGACCTACAGGAAAGAGTCCGGGAATTTCACTCATAGACTTAGTGCAGGTATCTAACAACATTTGTTCGTACGCCATCAGCGATGAACGATCCATCGATGAAATATATTCGCATGCTGCTGCCAGACCTATGGCACCTGCCATATCGGGTGTACCGGCTTCAAATTTAAAAGGGAGCTTATTATATGTTGTTCCCGACCATTTGACTTCTTCGATCATTTCGCCACCGCCTTGCCATGGAGGAAGTGCATTTAACCAGGTTGATTTTCCATACAGAATACCAATGCCTGTAGGACCGTACATTTTATGACCTGAAAATGCATAGAAGTCTACATCAAGATCTTTGACATTGATCTGCATATGCGGTGTAGCCTGAGCGCCGTCAAGCATTACAGGGATGCCCCGATCATGCGCCAGGCGGATTATTTCTTCAACAGGATTAATGGTGCCTAATGCATTACTGACATGAGCAATCGAAACAATCTTTGTTTTTTCGGAAATATTTTTTTCAAACCAATCGAGGTCGATCTCTCCTGCCAGGTTGATGGGTATCACTTTTATGGTTGCATTCCGCATCCCGCATACCATCTGCCAGGGTACAATATTAGAATGATGTTCCAGTGCTGATAACATCACTTCATCACCAGGCTGAAGTTGAGATAATCCAAAACTATAGGCTACCAGGTTGATTGATTCCGTGGTGCCTTTTGTGAAGATGACTTCTGTATCAGATGGTGCGCCGATAAAGCTGGCAATCATCCTGCGTGAAAGTTCAAACTGATCAGTGGCTTCCTGGCTAAGCGTATGAACACCGCGATGCACATTTGCATGTGTAGTGTAATAATACTGATCCATCTTGTCGATCACCTGCCACGGTTTCTGACTGGATGCCGCGTTATCGAGGTACACAAGGGGGTGACCATTAATGGAACGGGACAGAATTGGAAAGTCTTTGCGAACCGTGTCAACATCAAAATTATGGGTCACTATGTTTGAAAAGAGTGTGCTCATTCTTCTATGACCATTTGAGAACCGATGTAATTTCGGATGTTTTCATCCGGCACTTTATCTAATACCTCAGCAATAAATGCTCTCTTAAGCATATGCTTTGCGGTGTTTGCATCAATACCACGTGATTTAAGATAAAAAAGAGATTTTTCATCCATCTGGCCGATCGTTGCACCGTGGCTACATTTGACATCATCTGCATAGATCTCCAACTGTGGCTTGCTGTTCATTAATGCATGCTGCGAAAGCACTAGCGTATCATTTTGCTGGAACGCATTTGTCTTCTGGGCGTCGGGATGGACAAATACTTTTCCATTAAAAGCAGCAGTAGACTGACCGTCAATGATGCCTTTGTATAATTCATGACTTTCGCAATAAGCGACCTTATGATTGATACGCGTCTGGTGGTCCATGCTCTGTTTACCAGAAGCGAGATAACCTGCCTGAAGAGCAGTATAAGTGTTGTGTTCTTCTAATTCAACCTCAACATTATTACGCACCAGGTTGCCTCCGAAGTCGAAAGCAAAAGTTTCAAACCTACTGTCCCTGTACTGTGTGATAAAAAGTTTATACACCAGGTTTTGTGTTTCCGGAAGGTTTTGCCACTTGGTATGAATAACCGATGCATTGGGATCCACATGGATATAACCTACTGTATTGATCAGGCTTTCTGCTGTAGATAATTTTCCAAGTATATTGGTTTCATATCTTTCAAATATCCTTGCATTGCTACCTGCATTAGCGCGGATAAAATACAGCGGATGTGAAAACGTAACACCCGGATCTGTATGAAGGATACGAATTTCAATGGGTTTGTCAATCTTCAGATTTTTGGGAATGTCCAGAAAAAAACCATTGGATTGAAATGTAAAGTTGAGCAGTTCAAAGGCCCTGTGAGAAGAAATATTTTCTGAGAAGATCCATTTGGAAAAAACGGATTTCCATGACGGATCCTGTAAGGCTTCGTGGAGGGGGATTACATTCACTCCTTGCTGTTGAAGGGCTTCAGGTATTTGATGGAAGATCACCTTTCCATTTACTACAGGAATGATATATGAGTCAAGACCATCAATGGATGGTATTGCATAATCCGGAGTTTGTGTTGGAAGCTGATAGAGTGGTGCAACTAATTTTTGCACAGAGGTATACTTCCAGTCCTCATGTTTTCGATCTGGAAACTGAACCTGCTGTAAAGCATCAAATGAACGACGTTGAAGATCGTGCAGAGGTTTACCTGCAAGACCATTCAGGTTCGCTTCAAAATGTGAGAAGACATTATCCAGATGTGCTAATATTTTTTCCTGTTCCGCCATTACGTCGTGAGTGTCTTATACAGATGCAGGAATTGTATCCCGGATCCAGTCATATCCTTCTTCTTCAAGTTTGTATGCAAGTGTCTTATCACCTGTCGTGACAATCCGTCCATTGGACAGCACATGTACAAAATCAGGAACGATATGATTTAATAGTCTTTGATAGTGTGTTACCACGATGAACGATCGTTCCGCTGAGCGTAGTAAATTAACCCCGTCAGCTACGATTCGTAATGCATCGATGTCAAGTCCGGAATCTGTTTCATCCAGGATGGCGAGTGTTGGTTCCAGCAATGTCATCTGCAGGATTTCATTTCGCTTCTTTTCTCCACCGCTGAAGCCATCATTAAGTGATCGCTTCAACAAGTCTGCATCCATATCAATGGCCGTCATTTTGGCTTTGATATATTTCAGCATTTCCAATGCATTCAGTTCGGCTAAACCTTTGTGAACACGATGTGCATTGATGATACTTTTTAAAAAATTGGAATTGCTAACACCTGGTATTTCGACAGGATATTGGAATGCAAGAAAGATGCCGCTCAGAGCGCGTTCATCTACCTCCATTGAAAAAAGATCATGGCCATCATAGAGGACAGATCCGGATTCAACAATATATTCTTCACGACCTGCAAGAACATTCGCCAGTGTACTTTTTCCTGAGCCGTTAGGGCCCATGATCGCATGCACCTCTCCTCTGTTCACAGTCAGGTTCAATCCATTGAGGATCTGCTTACCTTCAATCGAAACGTGCAAGTCTTTTATTTGCAACAAGGGATTCATATAAATTTTACTATTTAAAAGCTATTTGATTATCCAACACTACCTTCCAGGCTGATCGCAAGAAGCTTTTGTGCTTCTACAGCAAATTCCATCGGCAGCTCGTTGAAAACTTCTTTACAATATCCATTGACGATCATGTTGATCGCATCTTCTTCACTCAGGCCGCGTTGTTTGCAATAGAACAATTGATCTTCTCCAATTTTGGAGGTTGTGGCTTCATGTTCAACACGGGCACCAGGATTATCTACTTCGAGATAAGGAAATGTATGTGCTCCACACTTATCTCCCATCAGGAGGGAATCACATTGAGAAAAATTCTGCGCACCATCTGCACGCTTTCCGATTTTCACAAGACCCCGGTATGAGTTATTACTATAACCCGCTGAAATACCTTTAGAAATGATTGTGCTCTTAGTGTTCTTGCCGATGTGGATCATTTTCGTTCCGGTATCGGCCTGTTGACGATTATTCGTCACCGCTACAGAATAAAATTCACCAACCGAGTCATCACCTTTGAGGATACAGCTTGGATATTTCCATGTGATGGCAGATCCTGTTTCAACCTGTGTCCAGGATATTTTGGATTTATAACCCGCACAAATACCACGCTTGGTCACGAAATTGTAGATACCACCTTTACCGTCTTTGTCACCAGGATACCAGTTTTGAACAGTGGAGTATTTAATGAATGCTTCATCTAATGCAATGAGCTCTACTACCGCGGCATGCAATTGATTTTCATCACGCATGGGTGCCGTACATCCTTCGAGATAACTGACCTGTGAATTTTTATCAGCAATGATCAGCGTCCTTTCAAACTGTCCTGTATTTGCGGCATTGATCCGGAAATATGTTGATAGTTCCATAGGGCATTTCACC
>JANPKZ010000223.1:0-8779 GCA_031426295.1 Saprospiraceae bacterium | reverse complement strand
CTTACTATGACAAGATCCTGGCACTTGACCCCGCAAATGAAATTGCGATGGAAAATAAAAAGATCGTGAAAGGGGAAAAACGATAAAGAGTAACTATTTGGTCGTGTAGTTAAAGGGTAACTGTACGACTGAGAAATAGCCAGAGGCTGTCTGTATAAGACAGCCTCTTTTTTTTGTCACATACAGAAGAAGCGATCAAAAACAATTGCTGCGTTGGTGACTTAGTTTAGCCCCCCCTTGCCACCTTTTTATCTTTTTTACCTGATCCTACCCTTGCCCCGGCTTCCCATTACCGCGGTTTACTTACCCAGAGCCGCAGTTTGCTAATCGTGTATTCCCGATACACCTAATGGGTTAGAAATTCGAACCATAATGTACGAACTATGAAAAAGATAATTCCATTCCTGTTTTTAGCCCAGTCCCTTTCTTTTATGGCATTCTCCCAGGTGGGAATCGGGACGCTCTCACCGAACACAAGCTCTATCCTAGAATTAAAAAGCAGCAACAAAGGCTTATTATTTCCCAGAACATCTACGACTACACGACTGACTATGACGGGAGCCAAAGGACTGATGATCTATGATACGACGCTCAATCTCTTCTATTATCACTCCGGAAGCAGTTGGCTCCAGATACCATCAGGACCTCATCCAATTGTAAGATGGGGTTTGAGTCAATGGGATGATGCCACTCTTTATAATCTCACTTCAGGAAATGTTTCTATCGGGACAGACGTGCCATCCAATTATAAATTGTTTGTCAATGGGACACTTTATGTTAGTCATGTTGACAAGTCAACATTACGAGTAGGTGGTGTTCCATCTACAACTGAAGCACGGATTATATGGGATCTGCCAAGCAATTCGATGGATTATAATATTACCCAAAATCTCAATCACCTATATATATCACGAACAACCGGGGCTGCCGGTTTTACAAGTGACATGGTGGTAGATCCAAATGGGTTTGTAGGAATAGGGACTTCAGATCCCCAAACCAAATTTAATATCCAAAATGGAAGTGATGTAGGGAACGCAAGCGGAGGATTTATACAACTAGGTCATACCAGTGAACTCAATATCGGTATTGATAATAATGAAATCCAGGCCCGCAACAATGGAGCTGTCTATCGACTGCATTTGAATAACGGTGGAGGAACTGTGCAAATTGGCAACGCCATTGCTCCAACTACTTACAGCCTCGCCGTAAACGGAAAGGTGATCTGCGAAGAATTGAAAATTCAGGCAAGCAGCAACTGGGCAGATTATGTTTTTGCTGACAATTATTCACTTAGAAGTTTTGATGAATTGCGAAAATATATCAGTGTTAATCATCATCTCCCCAATATCCCGGACGCCAAAACAGTCGAAACCGAGGGAATTGTAGTAGGCGATATGCAGAGACGAATGATGGAAAAAATTGAAGAGCTCACCTTATACATTCTTCAGTTAGAAGAAAAAAGCAGAGCCCATGATAAAGAAATAGAATTGCTAAAAGCAGGAAGATCATAATCATCCATTTACATCAGGAACAGTTTGAAGCATTTTTAATCATTCATCACAATAATTAGTAAAATGAAAAACCTGATCATCATTGTGATCGTATCCCTGCTACCTTCGCTCTTATCGGCACAAGCCAGAATCACAAATGAATTAAAACAACGATTGGATGGTAAGACACAGTTTGATGAGATTAAATCTGAAGTTAAAAGTTATTATAGACAGGAAAAACTGAAATTGTCACCTATAGATTCTCTTCAACAGAGGAGTGTCAATCGTCAATTGAAATTCTGGAGTCGGTGGTTTTATGAATCTGAGAGCAGATTAGATCCTGATGGCACTGTTGCCAACTGGTCAAAACGAATGCTCGAAGCAGACGATGATTTGATGTTAGATAATAACAGGGCTGCCAATTCATCATGGGCGCTCGTAGGCCCAACAAATGTGAATGCGAATGACGGTATCGGTCGTGTGTTGCGATTAGGGTTTCATCCTACCAATGATCAATATATTTATGCCGGAGCTGCAAGAGGTGGACTGTGGCTCTCTACAAATGGAGGAACTTCATGGTCATCGTTATCTTCCTTCCTTCCATCATTAGGAGTTTCGGGCATAGAAGTAAATCAAACAAATCCCAATACCATCTATGTTTTATCAGGGGAAGGAGATGCATGGCTTTCAGGGGGCTACACTTCCACATACGGTTATGTTAGTTTTTGCAATGGAGTTTTTAAATCCACAGATGGGGGAAGCAATTGGTCAAAAACAGCTGAATTTTCCCCTGGTCTTGACTCAACCAGATACGTTGGATTTCAGATGAGGCAGGACCCAAACAATTCAAATACGTACATCGTAGCCACAAGTGCCGGAATATTCCGCACCACAAACGGAGGATCTTCGTGGGCCACTTCTACCTTTAATGATACGGGAGGTTTTCCCCTTCCAAGTGAAAATACTGTAGGGGCAGTTGATATAGAATATAAACCCGGTAGCTCTACCATTCTATATGCTGCATGCCGAATATTCAATACAATAAGTGAAACTTTTCGCTTTCGATTCTTTCGATCCACAAATAGCGGTGTGACATTTCAGGAGGTAAACCTCGGAAACGAGATTGATGAAGATTTGCTTATACGTTTTGAAATAGGCGTGACGCCTGTCAATCCCTCGATTGTATTCTTATTATGTGGTCCCGGCAATGTGTTAGATGGAGATGGCAGTGATGATACGTTTCTTGGCTTTTTAAAATCGACAAACTCCGGGACAAGTTTTACTACAGTGTCGACATCTCCTGATGTCTTTGCCTATAATCCTTCCATAGGGCCAACGCTTGGACACCAGTGTATGTATGACATGGCACTTGCGGTTTCACCCACTAATGCAAATATTATTTTTACAGGAGGCTTAGTTGTTTTTCGCTCGACAAATGGGGGAGCTGATTTTAATAGCAATACAACTTACTGGACATGGGAAACAGGAGATCACATACATCCTGATGTACACGACCTCCGCTTTAATGAACTCAATGGAAATCTATATGCTGCGACTGATGGAGGCGTGTTTGTCACGACAGATAATGGATCAAGCTGGTCGCCGATATTTAACGGCATGAGCATAACGCAGTTTTATCATTCAGAACCTGACAATGAAAATGATAAGCTTTGGGGTGGGACTCAGGATAATGGAATCATGGAGCAGCAGAGTGGCGGTACTTTCAGCGAATTTGCCGGCGGAGATGGATTTGATGTTATGACTGATAATGTGGTTGGTGACGGAAATGATTCTTACTGGTCAACAAATGGCGGTCTATATACCTCAGGGAATTTTGGTGATCTTAATATTACACCTCCTGATCCATCTGCCGTCGGAAGAGATTACGGAACGCTCGACATGCATCCGGCAAATGAAGATTACATCTATGTTGGATATTCAGATGCAGTTTGGTATTCCAATCAACGTGGAGATTCATGGACCATTTCAGGGGTCAATAATCGACTTGCAGGGGGAGTTCCCAGTGGTGATTGGTCTATACAAACTTGTAACAGTAATAACGGGCGATTGTATGCAGCAGGTAGTGGGAGCATGTGGCGCATTGATAATATTAATTTTAATAATTCTGCAACGGGAATTGCTACTGATTTACATACCGAGCTTTTCAATGATGGGTTTCCGGGTAATAGTTCAGGTTCTGTGATCAGAAAGGTGACAGATATATTGGTGCAATCTAATAACTCATTTCATGTATGGGTTTCTGCAGGTGGTTTTTATTCGGGTAAAAAAGTTTTTTATTCAGAAGATGCCGGTGTCAACTGGGTCAATATATCTTACAATCTTCCAAATGTCCCGGCTAATTGCTTATTAAGGGATAGCGACGGCACTATTTATGTAGGCATGGATATGGGGGTGTTTTACCTTCCCTCTGGTGAAAACAACTGGATGCCTTATTACAATGCTTTACCAAGAGTGCCTGTGACAGAAATGAATTTTGTTGCTGATTACTTGTATGCTTCCACCTATGGAAGAGGAATTTGGAAGAGCCAGACTTTTACCGGTTGTACGACTACTGTAAATATCACTCAAAATTTGAGAGGACAAAGATTTTACCAGGCAAGCTCATCTATTACGTCTACTTCGTTAGTAGATGGTGGTGCAGGCACCAAAGTTTATTTCCAAACCGGAAATTCTATCACTCTTAATACAGGTTTTGAAGGAAAAAAAGGGATTGTGTTTACAGGATATATTCAGCCTTGCAACACAGGGCCACTTCCTGGCAATATGCAAGCACCAGACTCGCATAAACAGGTAAATGCAAAAGAACCAATGTATGCTGTAATCGAAGCTATTGAAAGTTTAAAGGACCATGCTGAAATTACACTGCTTATTCATAAATCAGGCCAATATTCATTGCAATTCTTTTCAGAAGATGGGCATTGGATAAAAGATTTGCAACCTGCTAAGGAGTACCAGCCTGGAAAAATAGTGATAGGGATATCTAATGATGAACTGGCGAAGGGATTTCATCATATAGCGCTCATGGGAGATGAAAGTATGATTCATTATCAGGAATGCAATATTCCATAAACACAAAACCGGAAAGTAGCCACATCCCGTACTTATCAATATTTAGAAGTAACTTATTCTCCTATAAAGACCAACTCTTGATCTTCCGCATTTATCCTATCCATGCCCTCATAGCGCTGTGCTCTTTATTCACCTGGCCAGTGTATGCACAACTTCCGGATTATCACGTTCAGCTTTTTGATGAGAGATATGGATTGCGTACGGATATGGAGCGAGTTTTAAAGGATAAAACTGGGTTTATCTGGTTGATGTATGCTGACAGGGTGCAGCGGTTTGACGGAGAAGACATAGAGGAATTTTCAATCAAGGATCGACTTAATTCTATTTTCTGCGATCGGGACAATAAACTTTGGCTGACCTCCAGATCCCAAGTTTACCTATTTGACGTTGTAAAGCAAGAGTTTCGGCCAGTAGAAATTGATACGACAGCCAAGCCTACGATCGCAGCTGTATTTCAGTGGGGAAACCAGAAAATATGCGTGCTGACAGATCGGGGCATATATACACCAGATCAAAAATGGGAAAAGTTTTTACCTGTTACGGACGCAGAATGGATGATTGAAACACCGGTCAACATAAGGAGAAATTGTCACAGCCTTTTCAACAATAAATTATTCTTTCAGAGCCGTGACACTATCTGGGCTCATGATCTGACAACAGGGCAAAAGCAGTATTTACCAGGAAGCAACGTATCAAGTTTAGCGGCGTTGAATAAAAACCAGTTGATACTTACAAATTGGAAAAGCCAGACATTTTTATATGATTTTGAAAAACACACTATTCAACGGATATTCCCCAATGAATTCTTGGACAACAGTTTAAATGATTTCCTTTTCATTAATTCTGTATTGAACCTTGATCTTCATATACATTTGTTAGCCACATCAAAAGGATTACTCCAATTTAATTCCTTATCAGGAGAGCTTTCGCCGAAGCAATTATTTTTTAAAGGACAGCTCCTAAAAAACGGAAGTCGGATTACAAATTTACATCTGGATAACAAGAAGAAAATATGGGCATGTTCGGAATACAACCTGATGACATTTGATCCATTCGTGGATGGCATGGGTCTCATTCGAAATCCAGAAGAAGACCCTTCTACCAGCTTTGGTAATCACATCCGAAATTTTGCGGCAGACGAAAAAGAAAATTTATGGTTGGCTACCTACAACGGAATCGCGTATTGGGATATACAACAAAATTCATTTCAATCTTTTTTTGCAGTAGAGGGGGCTCCGGATCGAATGAATCATCCTTCTATCCGCGGTTTAGCGTATGATGGGAAAAATGTTCTCATTGGGCAGACCAACAGAGGTATTTGGTTGTATAATCCTGTCAAAAAAGAATATCAAAGGCCTGTCTACGAACCAGATGAATCCGGGGAGTCAACCCGTATAAAATTGGAAAAGGATTTTATTGACCAGATCTACAAATTGCATAACGGTAATCATTTTATTGCCGCAAGAGATGGTGGTTATGTGATAGAAGCGAATACATATCTGATCCGTCAGGTCTCGTTTCCGGGCAGTAAGGAAAATCTCAATTTTTGTTATGAGGACAAAGATCATCAGGTGTGGGTGGGGACACATGAAGGATTGTATTGTCTGGATTCAAATCTTGTATTTAAGTTCGCTGTCAATGAAGGTCTTGCGTCCGGGCTGGTACGCTGTCTTTATCAATGGGATGAGCAGGAATATATACTTGGAAAATCAGGACTGTTCGGCTTAAGAATGGTTAATGGGAAAATAGAAACGAGGGTTCTAAATCATTTTTTTGACAACATTATCATAAATTCTTTATTTCGTGATCATGCAGACCGCTTGTGGCTGGGTACAGATGAAGGACTCTATTGTTATGATCGAAAAACTGAGCAGATAGAAACCTTTGACCTGTTTGACAATATACAAGGAGATAATTATTTTCCAAATTGTTTATATGAGAATAGTAGTGGCGTTCTATTCATGGGCGGAACGAATGGAATCAATTATTTCCATCCGGATAAAGTGATTTTTCGACAAGACAGTCTGATGGTTTCTATTATGAAAATACGTGTCAACCAGGATGATTCCAGTTTTCACAACCGGGCCTCTCTACTTACACTTAAGCCTCATGAGAATTCAATTGAGATAGAATATGTGGCGCCATACTTCGGCAATACGAACAGACTTTTGTACCGGTACCAATTAGAAGGTTTTAATACTGCATGGCAGAATGTTGGGGGAAATAATAATGTCAGATTTACATCTCTTCCGTCAGGGCAGTACAACTTTGTGGTTGCTGCCAGTATGAATGGTGTGGACTGGTATGAAAGCAAAGAATCATTGATATTCAATATCGCTTTTCCGTTCTGGCGGACCCAGTGGTTCATCATCAGTATGATCATGGGACTGGGTGGTATGTTAGCCTATTTTATTCGTAAGCGAATAAATAGTATTCAGCAAAAAGAAAAAGTGAAAAGAGACTATGAAAGACGCATTGCGGAGGTAGAGATGCATGCACTTCGTGCCCAGATGAATCCTCACTTCATGTTCAATAGTCTTAACTCGATCAATAATTTTATTTTGAAAAATGATCCGGACAATGCATCAGGATACTTGACAAAATTTTCACGGTTGATGCGCTTAATTCTTGACAATTCAAGGAGTGAATGGGTTTTATTAGAAAATGAATTAAAAGCATTAGAAATTTATATTGAATTAGAAATGGTCAGGTTTGATCATGTTTTCGAATATGAAATTGATTTAGATCCAAATGTTAAGGTGAACACTATATCAATCCCACCCATGATCATCCAACCTTATGTAGAAAATGCCATCTGGCATGGATTAATGCATCGGAAGGATCCCGGAGGGAAATTATGTATCCGCTTATGGCGCGAGACAGGACAGTTGCACATCCGCATTGAAGACAATGGTGTGGGTCGTGAAGAAGCTAAACGTCTGAAAAGTAAGTCTGCTACAAAACATAAGTCGCATGGAATGAAAATCACAGAGGAAAGAATTGCCATCGTCAACAGGATTTATAATGTAAAAGCGAAAGTAGTGATCGAAGATCTTGCCGGACACAACGGTAGTAACTATGGCACCAGAGTTTCATTAACCTTACAAGATAAAATTTATGAAAGCCATCATAGTGGATGATGAAAAACATTGCCGGGAAGTTTTGGAACATTTATTAGTCAAACATTGTCCTGATGTTACATTGCTGGGTAATTACGCCGATGGAGCTCAGGCCTTAGCCATATTACATCAACACTCCCCTGATATTCTTTTCCTTGATATTGAGATGCCTGGCATGAATGGCTTTGAATTATTAGAAAAATGTCCACATACTAATTTTGAAATTATTTTTACGACTGCATACAATGAATACGCAATTAAGGCCATCCGGCATAGCGCCCTGGATTATCTTTTAAAACCAATAGATAAAGATGAATTAAAGCTTGCTGTCCTGAGAGCAAAGGAACATAAGGTTAATAAACCTGCAGACCGAATCAATGACCTCCTGGATAGATTGCAAATAAAAAAACATTCGAAAAGGTTTGCCGCAGCCACTATGGAAGGCCTCATCATGGTCAACGAAGATGATATTCTGTACTGCGAAAGTGACAGTGCTTATTGCAAGTTGTTTTTTATAGATGGCAAAACATTGCTTCTTTCCAAAACACTCAAAGATGTAGAAGAAGTTTTGCATCATGATGTATTCTGTCGAATTCACAACAGTTACCTGATCAATCTCAATTACGTCCAAAAATACATCAAAGGAGAGGGTGGGGAAGTGATTATGAACAATGGAATCAATCTTCCTGTATCCAGAACCCGAAAACAGGACTTCTTAAAATTGTTGGAAAGAATATAATGAATAGCTAAACTCGAGGATGCTCGGTTTATCCCTGCATTTTGAAAGGGCAATAGAAATTGCATGAGGAATGACCAAAGCTGAAAGTCCATTGTAGTGCAGGGTTTATCCCTGCATTTTGAAAGAGCTACAGTTAAGGAGTAGATGCAGGGTTTACCCCTGCATTATGAGAAATCTGTCTGGAGAATTTTTGGGATTATGGTAACGAACGTAGCAAAGTTGTACGCAGCACAAAGACAAGCGTGAGTAAAATAAATCCTGCAATTAGCGGCCAGTAATACAACTCCTCATACCTTTTATAGACGGTTACCTCAACTTCAGTTTTTTCGAGACGGTCGATT
>JANPKZ010000222.1:0-1851 GCA_031426295.1 Saprospiraceae bacterium | reverse complement strand
ATTAGTGGAAGGCGATCATAAGCTGGCACAACCAATGCTCCTGTTAGAGAATGCAGATGTAACGCTGAAACACTTTTTCTTTATCAATATAATTGACCTCAGAGAGATCACCGCAGAACATACTTTTCAACTTTGGGATTTTGAACAGGGAGAACCGATCGATGAAGAATTTATGGGAGAAATTTCGTTTACCCCGTATACAGAAGGTAATGGTTTTCCAAAAAAGATTGTGATCGATAATGGTGGTCCGGTAGCATTTGAAGTAGAGGTAGAATACCTGTACAATACAAATAATCTCTAAAGCCTGGATCTTGATTTCATAGGAAAGATTGACCCTGTGTTTTTTTTCTGATCATACTAAATAACTGATAGGCAGCTGTTGAAAGAAGAATGATTCCAATGCCAATATGGATGTATTGGTTGCCTGGGGTAAAAATTTCTTCAAATATCTGCCCTCCTAATATAAACAGCAGACTTGCAATCATTGCTCCAGCAGCGGCTCCGCATGTGAAAACATGAAAGCTGCTGCTGGAGGATTGCATTATGTTTTTTTCCAACAGGATGGTTAACCATCCTCCCCAGAAAACAATTTGCATAGGATTTATTGCCATAAGCAGGAGACCTGCTACAAATTTTGGCATGTTTTCAGAGACGACATGTGTGGATTCCCATGGACCAAAAGCGGACATTATAGAAGCCACACCAAAGCTTACCAGTACAATCAATGATATCCAATGTATAGATGTAACGATGACCGCATTTTTCAGGACTTTTCCCATGAGAAAAAGTGTGCCACGTATATAGATTATTTCCGCTAATAAAGATCCCAGAGCAAAAAGTATCGCTGCATGATTTCCATCTCGCGCAGAAATCTGAAGGAGGGAAAAATTCACAATACCCAGAGGTAATGAACCTGCAAAACTTACCAGGAGACCGGCATGGAAGGTTTTACCGGACATGATATCCGATAGGTTTGTACGAAAAATTATTGGACTTGCCCGCAGAGCAAGCTGTAACGCCAACAATAAGATCCATCATCGCTTTGAATACAATATAATCGCCAGCCTTACTGAGAGGCGGTAATACTTTTATCTGGCCCGTGAGTGAATTCACATCAACGTTCATAAATACATTGAATGCGATATGGATCTGGTCAGGAAGGATGTCATACCCTTCCAGTGCCTTGCATAGATTTCCAAAACACCCCGGATGCGAATCCTGATCACCATAAATGATCCGAAACATTTCTGCACTGCACGGCGTCAGTAAAAAATCATGTCGCCCCACCGTATCTTCCACAATCTGAAGCATCACATTACTTCTGTTAGAGTACAACGGATGCCCGGTAGTGAGGAATATGGTCTCCGCATAATCGATCGTACGCCCGGATGAAAGATATTCGGATGGATCTTTCATATTATAGCATACAAGGTCTGCTACCTGCTCACCTTCGATATCAGTGACGACGAGTTCCTGTCCGGCTAAGAGAAGAAAAGAAGTTCCGCTACGTGGCGGAATGATGATCTGGTCGGGCATGACGTATGATTAAGGGACATTTCCACTGGGGATCGTATTGACTTCCGGTGTATTGAAAAGCTTCCGATGCAGTTCCAAAATCAGTCAGCATTGGATTAACAGAACCCGAGTATGCTATATCACGCTTTCGCACTACATCCTGCATTTTTGAATAATGATTTTCTTCGCGCAGTTTCTCAAACTGCACATGCGCGTTGAATACCATCGCAGGATACAAAAATGTACGCGCTTTCCGGCTACTGGCCGGATGAAGACCAATGATATAAAACGCTTCTTCTTTCAGGCTAAAACTAAATGTAGGCGAATCCACGTCAC
>JANPKZ010000221.1:0-1747 GCA_031426295.1 Saprospiraceae bacterium | reverse complement strand
CACCATGATGAGCAATGGAATATTGAATTATTCCTTTAAAGTGGGCACTCCAAATCCTACACCACCATTTTTAAAAACCCTGCAGATCGTCAGTAGCACCTTAGATGGTAATGATGGCGAATTAACAACACAGGCGTTAGTAACAGGCATTCGTACGAAGGATAATACATTTACTTCACTCATGCCCGAGATCCCTACATTAATTTTGCGGGACCCTCCTGGTGATCAAAGTTATTCATTTCTTGAGCGGAATGAAAAGTTCTGCAAGACAACGTCTATTATAGATGCATTCGAAGTCGGAGGTGGCGGAGGAATTGAGGTATACCTTGGTGGCGAAACTCAAATTGTTGCTGCCCCGTTAGGTGTGGGTACCATTGTTGCAGCTGGTCCCATCTTCGATATTGGTGCAGAATTTCAACTGACTTACCAGAAAATTTCTGATCATTCATTTGAAACTTGTGCGAGTATCAATTCAAAAGTTTCTACAAGTGATGGTGGCCTGATCGTAGGTGGACACCAGGGAGGTGACGTTTACATGGGAGAAGCATTGAATATCATCTTTGGATTCGCTGACAAGGTTTCCTTTAATGATACTATTTGTGAGCCTGCACTTAAAGTCGTACTGAATGTTGAGCCCGGAGATTTCCAAACCACATTCATTTACTCCGAATGGTATATTAAAAACTCAGTATTATCTTATTTGGATTCGCTGTCAAACAGTGAGACAGCTGATACTGCCGAAATTGCTCGTTACGTCGAATCAAAAGCAAGATGGTTAGCCATTCTGGAAAATAATAAAACGCAAAAAGAAAATGCTGAACTCATCAGGAACCTTTCCTTTGATGCCGGATCAGAATATTCATTTTCTGAAACCAGCGATACGACTACCCTGGAGTCATTGCAGGAAACTATAAATAGTGAAGAAAAGCTAGAAACACACTTTGGTTTTGAATTTAATAAATTCGGATTTCGGGCTAAACTAAATTTTGTTTCATCTACCAGTCATGGAGGAAGAGAAGGAAGTGGATCGCAAACCGGTGTCACTACAGGGTATGTTCTTAAGGATGATGATCCATTAGATGCGTACACGATCGATGTATGCATGGACTCTGTTTACAAGACGCCTGTTTTCAATATAAAAGCAGGTCAAACTTCATGCCCATGGGAATTCGGTACAGCTAAGCGTCAGGGTCTTTTACTTACATCTGTTGATGGCCCCACACGTACGGATGTGCCTGCCAATGAAGCTGCTTCATACCAGTTTATCATGGGCAATACCAGTGCCACACAGGAAACATTTACCTATGCATTCACAGCTGGACCAGAAAGTAATCCATACAGCGCGGAGATTTTCTGCAATGGTGCACCGATGAACCAGGTCCAATGGTATGCAATACCGTACGGCACTTCGATACCAGTCACCGTAACACTTGAACGGGGTCCTGTAGAATATGACTACGATGATCTTGAGATCGTGTTGTATTCTTTCTGCGAAGACCAGCGTGCGAATGATCTGGGCATATTGCCTGATACAGCAGAGAACCTGTATTCAGCAGTATATATCAGCGCTCATTTTATTCGTCCGTGCAGTGAAGTCAATATCAACGTACCGGAACAGGATTGGGTATTATTCCCTGATCCGCTTACACCCGGATCAGATGATATCAGGCGGATCACAGTTTCAGGGTACGATACTACTGAAGTAAACTTCCAATTGATTCGTGTACAGTATCGTCGTTCTGATGGT
>JANPKZ010000220.1:0-2834 GCA_031426295.1 Saprospiraceae bacterium | reverse complement strand
AACCAACTGGTGAGACGGTACAAATATGTACAATTGAAAATTTGATACGGATATCCACCAATTGTACTGAACAATAAACCCCGCATAATCCCTTTATTACGCTGGTCATTCCTTACCGGATGATCAGCTTTTTTATTTTTTTGAAAAGCTAAAGACAATTCCTAAAAAGGAAATTCCCGTGGAGATCAGGTAAATTAAAAATGCAAATGCGACTGCATTTTCTTCCTGTATGTTCAAATATTGGGCGCCAAATAGAAAAGTGATCTCGCGAGCACCTGCACCACCGATCGTAATGGGTATCATTGAGACTACTGATGAAATCAAAAATAGCAGGATATAGTCAGGAGCCTGAAACAATAATCCAAATGAGAAACACAAAGCCAGTACAGAAAGGCATTGAGCACCCTGTACAGCCCAGGAATACGCTGTTGTTAGAACCCATTCAGGCATTTTATGGCCGACAATCATCCGGAAAATGTACCAGCTGGCTACAAAGCTCATGATAAGAATTAACACACCAATAAACCAATATTCAGGAAATGTAAGTGCCGTAAAAAGACATAAAGCGATTTGTACCAAAGCGATCAGTCCGGATACACGATCCATTAAAGTCAACGTAAGTAATCTTTTGAAGGAATTACCAAAACGCTCCATCAGCACTTTGATCTTATACGCATCGCCGCTTATACCTCCGGGAAGCAGGAGATTGTAATACATGCAAAGCCAGTACAACCTCACGTTGTCCCAGGTGGGCAGCTGTATGTTTTCTGTTTTTAAAAATGTATTAAACCGGAATGCTGACACAAGCTTGGATATAGCAAACAACAGAACGGCAATTATTACCCATTGAGGTTTAGCCTGGCCGATGACGTTCAGGAGTAGTTTCTCATCGATCTTACATACGATCAGAAAAATGATCGCTGCCAGGATCAGGAGTTTTATGATCAGCTTGACTGGAGCCGGAATATTGATTTTAGGTAAATTGATCTTCATCTTATTGGCCTATGGTTTTCATAAGATGAAGGACCTGGTTGCGCTCCAGAATAAAAGAGTCGATCGCCACCAGTGGTAGATCAGCATACATTGTTTTGTCAACGATATAATATGCTTTCGGGTCTGCAATTGAATTTGTTTTACGTATGACCTGATCTGAATATGCGGACGTATAAAATCTTGCCACCTGGTGAGTTTCCGTTTCACCATAGATCAGCCATGGATGGTCAGCATGTTGTGATGCAAGTCTCCTGATGTCTTCCCGGCATTTATTTTCTGTAAACTCAATGGCCCGCAACGGAATTACAGTCAGGTTGAAAATGGTACGTACGGCAAGTAACGAAATACACATCCACAAGATCCATTTTGTTTTTTCAAACCAGATGCCTGTAAGACATATCGCCATAAGGAGGGTGCCACCCATCCAGATCCAGGGGAAATATGGTACGGACCTAAGCGGTTGATACATTCCCATGCCAAGAGTAGCCAAAAAAGCTAATCCAATCATACCCATGAAAATACCTCTGATAGTTTTAGGTATCCATAAGTGAATGTCTTTAGCATGAAACAATAGATAATATCCTGTCAGATGCAATAACGGAAGAAACATCAACAGGTATCGTGGATATACCTGCACAGAGATCCAGTAGACAGGGATATTGACGGCGAACATTAATACGCTGAATTGTAAAATTCTATTTTCCTGCAAACGCTGACGAAACCCGGGTACAAAGACCGGGATCAGCAAAAGAGTCCAGGGAAGAAAATGATAAAATTGTTCCAGAGGAAATGTGAACAAATGTATGATAGTCTTCATGGCCCCATGATGTGTGCCGGTACGTTGCATTGATTGATCAAACAGGACGGCTAACACATTTTGCAAAGAAACTCTGTCAGCATACGGAATGTAATATGCGAGCAGTATTGCTAAACCTGACAGGATACCCAACACATGATCAAGAGAGATAAATTTCTTTTTAAATTCTTTATGAAATATCAGCGCTGCAGGAAGAGACAATCCATGGAATACCACAGCAGGCAATCCTTTTAATAAAAATGCCAATGCAAAAAGGCCGTATGACAAAATAAAAAATGATTTCCATCGTCCTTCTTTGCCGGCATGATACATGATCATCCATTGTAAAAAAATGATCCATGAAAAACAGATATCAATCAATCCCAGCATACTATCCCAGAATAGAATGCGTCCTGATGTCAACAGCATAAAAGCAAGGCTCGCTGACGTCAGGATGTCAAAATGTTTTCTTGAATAATAATAGACCGTATATCCGAATGCTGCCAGAAATAGTAAGGTCGTGATACGTGCAGGCCATTCACCAAACGATCCAAAAAGCATTGAGTTAGCATAGATCAGCCAATTGTACAGTGGGGGCTTATTGTAATATTCCTGTCCGTTTAATGTTGGCACAACGAAGTCGCCCGTCTTATACATTTCAAACGCCACCAGCGAGCGAATAGCTTCATCACCAATGAATGCAACAGTTCCAAGATTGATCAGGAAAGCACCCAGGCACAGCACCAATGCGAAGACAATGAGTTGTCGTACGGATAGGTGAGTGATTAGCTGGCGTAGAAAGTTCATTCGTTATTCTTCGCCGGCGAAGTACGGTAAAAAAAAGTATTCGGTGTTCGGTACTTGTGGTGAGCTTGTCGAATCCATTCAGTATTCAGTACTTGTGGTGAGCTTGTCGAATCCATTCGGTGTTCAGTAAAAAAAGTATTCGGTACTCAGTACTTGTGGTGAGCTTGTCGAATCCATTCTGTAAAAAGGATTTAATACTTACCACTTACCATTTTTACCTCATTTACCATATTTACCA
>JANPKZ010000219.1:0-46801 GCA_031426295.1 Saprospiraceae bacterium | reverse complement strand
ACTCTTTAAAACCTGTCGGACTGAATGGATTAGCACTATATTGCGCTTCCACTACAGCTTTCAGGTTTGATGCAGGCGCACCAAATAACCATGCAGACTCAAGTTCAATTGTCTGGTTAGGTTGTGTCGCAACAATTTCCTTTGGCAGCTTGGCATCAATCCTCAACCTGTTAGGCTTGATCGTTTCAATACGTAGTTGTTTTACAAAATCAGCATCGCCCACTTCTACTTTCGCCATCCACGTGCCGGTTGGATCAGTAGATGAAGTGGCAAATGCAAGATCATAAATGCCACCGACTGACAAAGGACTCGTACGTTCAATTTTCTTTTGCCCTAATGGATTCGTTACAGTAAGTTTCACCGGATGACGATCATTGATCTTTCCTTCCGGATCCCAAAGGATGAAATTAAGATGCACACTATCACCGGGTCTCCACACATCTCGCTCTGCATAGATATATCCACGCAGACCATCCTGGTATCCCGTACCTCCTGCATCAAATTCACTCATCGATAATGAAAGTCCATCAGCAACACGCAGGTACCCCTTTTGATTACCATTGGTAGCAACTACAAAAAATGCTTTGCGAGGAATATCTGCTGACATCTCTCCCTGTCCTGATGTCTCAACTGTTGCCATCAGTTGCTGCTGATAATCATAGATCTCTATTTTAATTCCACTCAGTGGTGTAACATTCGTCAGGCTGTTGGCATATACCCAGATCTTTCCATTGTCATTTTGTTTTGCAACAAGACCAATGTCAGATGCAAGTAGATTTCTGCGAATAAATTTTTCAGGATTGTAATACGCGGGATAACATGGATCTTCTGTATGATCCCAGGTAAACCCTTCATAATAATAACTATGCTCCCACATGGATTTCACTTCACCAAATGGTGGCTTCTCCTCTTCGATATCATACTCTTTGTAACAGTCCATGTACGTATCCTGGCCTTTGAAGCCGATACGTACCTGGTAGATGCTTCCCGGAGCCAGCTTGACAAGAGGACCTAAATCCAGCGCATATCGTGTCCATACATATTTGTTATCACCGGAAGTGATTGCAGACAACTCTACATTTTTTTGAAGGATAATACGACCGATTGGCTCAAGCCCCCATTGATCCTCAAGACTGTTATTTTGTAAATATTGAAGAATATTATTTTCAAATATTTGCAACACCTCCACCTCAACAGATTTCAGGTTGATGGCTTCGAATGGAAAAATAATTTCTGCATTCCCGGGCGTAATGACACCCGATCCAATAAGTCTTAATCCGGGTTTCGCATCTTCAAGCGAAATTTCCATATTCTGTGCTTTGCCCAGCTCATGACCCAACGATGATGAAATCGATGGATGTAACTGAACAGAAAGTTGACCTGTCAAAGACTCATCCGGATAGATAGAAAGTATATGATCCTGTTTACGGATCGTAAATCCTTCTGTACTTCCATTAATGGTGACCAATCCATTCAGATCCTGTCCCGCATTAAGCTTTTGTGAAAAATGCACTTCAAGTTTTTTCTGCCCATCATTACCTGGTTGGAGCGATAACACACTTAGCTGATTTGATTTTGGCACATCTACTTTTCGCTGACCTTTGTCCTTTGATCCGATCGATGTTCCATCCCAACGGAAATCCATAGTAGCATCAGGACCGATACCGGAAATCACAAATTCATGCGCACTATTATTATCATTGTGAAACCATGTCATGCCGGATAATTTACCGGATGATTTCAGCGTAAGAATATTCTTCAGCTGATTGGAATCGATCGCGGAAGACGTTGTCACACTTCCTCGCAACAAATACATGGGCTGATCTCCATCGAATTCAGGTACCAATGGTTCAAAATTTACCACCATCCTGACAGGCCTGACTTCGAAATCAAACACGATCTCCTTCATCTTACTGTCCACATCTTTAATCACTTTAGACAGGTGGATCCGAAGTTGATATGTCTCACCTGCCTTCCATCCTGTTTCTGGACGAAATGCAAGCGTCATGGGATCTTCCCAATACGTGGTTCCTTTAGTGGATGGATTGAACTCAAGTACACCGGTAGTCTCTGTTGTATCCGGAGCTACAGAAAAACGAACCCTGACCGGGTCCGATACTTCTATGACCGAAGGAACCCGGGCCGCGATGTATCGACCGATTTCTTCTGAGGAATAATTGGTGGTTTGAAATTTCTTTTTGCAGGCAGTTCCTGATGAGACCAGGCTTACCAGGATCAACAGGCGGAACAGGTGATTCATATTGAGGTTGGGTTTGAAAATTTTGCAGGCATAAATTTAGCAGGACTTCCTTCAGGATTTTGAATTCTTTATTAACCGACCCCTCTGAACGAGTAATCGTTTGAAAGATTACTTTTTATTGAAAAAAGGGAACAGAATGATTCCTTGTATCTTTGTCCCATGGCTGATTTTAACCTCATAATGCCTAAAATGGGCGAGAGTATCATGGAGGCTACCATCCTGCGCTGGTTGAAGAAACCAGGGGATATGATAGCACTTGATGAAACCATACTGGAAATAGCTACCGATAAAGTTGACAGTGAGATCCCCTCACCTGTCGCCGGCAGACTGGAAAAGATCCTTTTTGAAGAAAATGCAGTGGTACCGGTTGGGCATGCAATTGCTGTCATCGCTACTGAAGCCAAAGCAGGTGATTCAAAAGGAAACGGAGTAACACCCGCACCTCCTAAACAAGAAACACCTACGCCACCCGTACCCCAGGTCAGGGAGACCGTTCAGGAAATGACTGTGGCTACTCCTCCAAAGGCTCCTCAGGTACCTTATGTGCCTGTGAAAACACAGCAGCCTCAATCATTATCGTCTAATTCTGGTGGCAGATTTTACTCCCCTCTGGTGAGAAATATTGCCTCATCTGAAGGTATCGCTATACAGGAACTCGACCAGATCGAAGGCTCAGGCCAGGGAGGGCGTGTGACAAAAAGCGATATACTTTCCTACCTCGAAAACAGGAAGCAACCGGCAGTAGCCCAGCAGGTTACAACTGATACTCCCGTCAAAGAAAAATCCAGCCCGGAGGTTTCAGCACCTACAAGGTCTGCATCTCCAAGTGCTGACGGAGGAACAGAGATCATAGAAATGGATCGTATGCGCAAGATGATTGCTGAACATATGGTTCGCTCCAAACACACATCACCTCATGTCACTTCGTTTGTTGAAGTCGACGTGACCGAACTGGTATTGTGGCGTGACAAGGTGAAGGATGAATTCCAGAAAAAATATGGTGAGAAGATCACGTATACTCCCATATTTATTGAAGCGGTAGTCAAAGCTATCCGGGACTACCCCATGATCAATGTATCCGTGGATGGTGATAAGATTATCGTCAAGAAATTTATCAACATTGGAATGGCTGCCGCATTACCCAGTGGTAACCTGATCGTACCCGTCATTAAAAACGCGGATGGGTACAATCTTATGGGCTTAACCAAAGCCGTTAATGACCTGGCCAACCGTGCACGTACCAATAAACTTAAACCTGAAGAAATCCAGGATGGTACGTTTACCATGACGAATGTTGGCACCTTCGGCAATGTCATGGGCACACCGATCATTAATCAACCTCAGGTTGCCATAATGGCGGTAGGCGCGATCCGCAAAAAACCCGGTGTGGTAGAAACTCCTTTTGGGGACCTCATCGCTGTAAGACATTATATGTTCCTTTCGTTATCCTATGACCATCGTGTGGTTGATGGCTTCCTGGGTGGCTCTTTTTTAAGAAAAGTGGCAGATTATCTGGAAGCTTTTGATCCGGAAAGGGAATTTTAATGTTATAGACTGATCGTGCTGAAATCCTTCTCCTACCTAACCTTCCGTTCTCTTTACCTGATCTTAAGCCTAAGCTTCGTGATCCTGGACTCTTCGTCTGCCCAGGTGAGTGAGGCAGGGTATAAAAAAGATGCAGACCGCGCCTATGAATCAGGAGATTATCGTACAGCTTTACAATTGTATCGGCAGGCTGGTCTGGAAGACTCAGATAATGATGATATGCAGCTGAGATTAGGTATCAGCATGTATGAGATCAATGATATAGATGGTGCCATTAAGATTTTTCAGGCCCTGATCAATGAAGGAAAAACAGAAGCACCCGTTTTCTTTTACATGGCTAAATCCTACCAGGCCCGCAAACTTTTTCAGGACGCTATTTCATATTTTAAGAAGTTCCTGCAACGGGCAGACAATAACGATCCATTACGGACATGGGTTAAGGACGAGCTTACACGATGTGCCAATGGTGCCAGATTGAAATTTGCGGATGAAGAAGCTTATGTGGAAAATGCAGGTGCCATCATCAATACCCAATTTGATGAGTACGGTGTAAAAAATAGTCCGACGATCATTGATAAAATATATTTCAATTCAAATCGCACAGCAACTTCAGTTACTGTTAACCCGGATATTTATAGTGCTGCATTAATTAATGGCAACTGGACAGATCCTTTACCATTACCCTCATATATAAATACCACAGCAGCAAATGAAGTAAGTGGATTCAGTGCAGATGGACAAATTCTCTATTATGTCAATGCATCGAAGAATGGAAAGCGAATCGTAACGGATACATTTTCAGGTGAAGAAGGAATGGTATACAGCGGTGTATTTGCAGGCCCCCTGGATCCAGCAATCGAAGGTGGTGATGTTACTTTTTTCAATGATTCAATTTGCCTGTTCTCCTCCAACAAACCAGGAGGATTTGGAGGATACGACGTATATATTTCTGTCCTGTCCGGAAAGCGATGGTCCACACCTTCTAACCTGGGCCCAGCTATCAATACATTTTACAATGAGCGTTTCCCTTTCCTGACACGTGATGGTCAAACCATTTTTTATTCTTCCGATAATCTGGAAAGCATGGGTGGATATGATATTTTCAAATCGGTCTTTGATCCTGAAACTTTAAAATGGTCTATTCCTGTAAACTTAGCTTTCCCGGTTAATTCATCACTCGACGATACTCATATCGCGCTGGCCCCGGATGGCATGACCGCATTTATGAGTTCCAATCGAAAAGAAGGTCATGGAGGATATGATTTATATAGGGTGTTTTTTAAACAGGCAATTCAATCCCATCAGCAGATATCTTTTGTGCCAACGTTTTATCAGACGATGCTGTTGAGAGGTGCCACTACACCTTCAGAAGTATTATCCAACAAGCCTGTAGAGATAAAGGAATATTTCCTTTCACATCTTTTTATTGATGAGAATGGAGATATCCTCACCCCACAAAACACAAAAAAACTGGACCTGCTGGCCAACCTCCTTCTGATCTATCCACAGATCAAAGCAGAACTCAGCTGTTTCGAATTACCAACCAACCAGCGCACTTTCAATCTTTATTTTTCAATTAAAAAAGCGGAAAAAGCTGCAGAATATTTGATTCGCAAAGGTGTTGCATCTAACAGGTTGTTATTGAAAGGATATGGATCCTCATTTCCTCTTGCTAAAAATTCTGGTGGTACTACACCCAGCCCGGTATCAACCAAACTGAATCACCGGATGGAAATTGGACTTCACGATTTTGAAAATGAACCTGTCCTAACGCATCTTGAAAACATTCCTGTGCCTGAGAATCTGCTGGATCCAAAGGGTGCTAAATTTTTAGCGTTACGACATGGCATGTACTACAGTGTTCAGATTGCATCCATTTCACAAATATTACAAAACTCATCACTGGAACCCATTGATGAAATGTACATCGATGTAGACAACAAGCAGGGAAATTACAGGTATATGGTTGGCATGTCCGGCTCCTACAAGGAAACTGAAAAAACGCTGGCCCAAATGCAGGGATTAGGCTTCTCTGATGCTTTTGTAGTAGTGTATGTAGACGGTATCCGGATGAGTCGTGATCAACTTCCCGGGAGAGCTGTTGATTATCCTGATCTTCAATTGTTTCTCGACAGCACGAACAAAAAATAATCCTTCCGTGTATTAGAAAAATCCTTCTTCCCGAAGATACACGGCTATATCTGTTTCAGACTGTACGAGGTACGTTTTGAAACCCTGCTTTTTAGCAACAGCAAGATTTTCCTGCACATCATCCATAAAGAGCGTTAATGAAGGTGTCATCATGGCATCATCCACAATGTGCTTAAAGATGGATGGCATAGGTTTTCGATCCCCGACTAAATGAGAGTAATAGGCAGCATCAAAAAATTCTTTTTCAAAAGATTCGATACCAAATTCACGCTTCACATATTTATGCAGCCATGCTACATGCAATGCATTGGTATTGCTTAACAGGTAGACACTATATTCACGACGCAACAAGGTAAGCATCTCCAGCCTGTGCGGAGGTATTCCGATCAGCATGCTGTTCCAGGCTTCGATGACATCGATAGCCTGTACATGAGGTTTACTTTCGCGAAGAATGGTGTTGATAAAAATATCAGTGGAGACTCTTCCTGTTTCATATTCCAGCAGGATCTTTTCAATGGACATTTGATTGCCATCGACTTTGGAAAGCTGCATGAGCCTGTCGATAGCTCCATCCACATCAATATCCAGGATGACATTTCCCAGGTCAAAAAGTAAATGGCGGATGGATTTTGAAACCATAAAATTGTATTGAGTAAATTGTATTTGTTTGAAAAAAATCTTTCACCTATGTAGTAAACGAAATCATGACTGTTCTAAAAAGCCTTTCACGATCATGTAGACTCCGGTAAGAATAATAAATACACCAGCAACCATCTGTACTTTCTGCACATATTGGTCTTTGATCCATAACGTTAATTTGGGAGCGATCCACGCTTTCAAAAAATCTCCCCCTGCAAGTGATAACATCAACCCGGTGTAATACCATATTGGTGCATGTTCCTGCATCCTGAGCAGGATGGCAACACCTGCCCAAAAAAACAATGTAAAGGGACTAAGGGAATTCACCAAAAAACCTCCCAAAAACGCCCGTGCATAACTTCCGAAATACGCGGATTTATCTGGCTGTAATGTTGTCGCTTTTCCGCGTGTCATTAATATGCCCATTCCCATGAGAGCAATACCCCCGACTATATAAATGCCTGTGCGCACGTCACTTCGATCAATCCACTCAGAAATGAATGCTGTAGCCCAATAGGTAATTGCAATAAAAAAAAAGTCACTGACCCACGTACCCAATGCTGCCCAAACACCTGCCACGCGATTGATCTGAATGCCATACCGAAGAATGATCATTGTCACCGGTCCAAGCATCATGGTCAATGTGATGCCTGTCAGAAAACCTTTCAGTAATAAACTCAGATGTAAAATGGCGCCTGTGATCATTCGATAATACTGATGATGAGATCACGTCTTCGCGCCCGTACCCGAAATTCACACAAATAGATTCCCTGCCATGTACCTAAACTTATCTTATGATTGACGATAGGTATAGTAACTGTAACACCTGTTATCGTACTCTTGATGTGAGCGGGCATGTCATCTGATCCTTCCATATCATGCTGTATACCTGGCAAATGTTCTGGCGCAAGTCTTTCAAAAAACAAATCAAAATCATGCAGCACAGACGGATCTGCATTTTCATTTATACAGATACCTGCAGAAGTATGCTTCAGCAGGATATGCATCATACCATGTTCAGGCCATGTGTCAACAGCATTCAATATATCATCTGTGATAATGTGAAAGCCGCGTGAAAAAGGACCCAGACTTATTTGAAAATGTCGGACCATGATGCCCAAAGATAGGAATCATGTTATGGGATGAGCCAAAGCTAAACTTCTATTGATGACGATTGATCTCAGGACAAAGGAGCATCCCAATGTAATACACAACTCCAATGCGTATGGAATAGTAAGAATCTTTATCTCCACTCACACCCCGCTGACGTCCTTGCTGCCCAATCGGCTCAATGCCACGCTCAGCAGATCGGTCTGACAAAGCAACAGCAATAGGACCCCTGTTCAGTTCAAGTTCGGTCATGTTAGGATAGATAGTACTCACATCATCCAGGTAGTCAGAAAACATTTGGCGCGCAGACAATTCTACATTAAGACTCCATTCATAATTAAAGTCCATCTTGAATCCCATGCCATAGGACAACATCGGGGCAATGCGTGAATATTCATCACCGATTCGCTGACCTTCTGTACCCATGTCACGCAATCCATACCATTCATCATTAAGCTTAGCTCTTGGATTGTTATATACAAATCCAAAGCCGCCAAATATGTACGGGGTAAAGTATTGGTTCTGGCTGCCGTGTATGTAGTTGAAAAAGTTGAATTCCAGGTTCACTGAACTTTCAATGTATTCACTGCGGAAACTGAGATTGCGTGCCTGCTGAAATGGATTTTCCGACAAGCTGTCCCTGCCAGCCAGTCTTCCGGCTGCAATATCGAGCCGTAATGAAGTGCGTGAATTAAAATTATACCGGCCTAAAAGCTGAAGTGATGGCTCTGGTGTCTTCAGTCCATAACTGGGATTGAGGTCACCTACGTACCAGCTGGCCCCTGCCAGGACACCTAATTCATAACCTTTCTGACTAAAAACCGGAAAGCTGAGGATACTTAATAATGCAAACAGGATCGTTCCCTTCATAAAATAGTTTCTCGCAAAGAATAGAGTCTAACGACTGCTCCACGGTCTGTGGTATAACAATTGAAAAATTAATTTGGCAAAAATCACGCCAATTTTTACCTAAATAACACTTATTGAGTTATTTAAAAATTATTATTAATTGTAATATGAATATTGGCTACAAGTTCGATCCTAAAAACTTCAAAAATCAAAAATCCCTGTTCCTCGCTTGATATTCTACAGACCGGCCTGCTTAGAGATCTCCATCATCCGGTCAATACTTGCCCTGGCATCCCGGATCACATCTTCAGGGAGGATAATTTCCGGCAATTCATACTTCATGCTCAGGTAGAGTTTTTCCATCGTGTTTCTTCGCATATGTGGGCATTCATTGCATGCACACGTATTGGTGGGTGGTGCCGGAATAAATTGCTTTTGTGGACTACCTAGCTCCATTTGGTGGATAATGCCTGGTTCTGTGGCAACGATAAACTGAGTAGAAGGATCTGTTTTAGTAAATTTTAGAAGCTGGCTGGTAGACCCGATAAAATCTGAAATTTCCAAAAGATGGTCTTCACATTCAGGGTGGGCGATCAGTTTGGCATCAGGATATTGCATCTGCAGACGGGCAATACGCTCATGAGAAAAAATCTCATGCACCATACATGTCCCATTCCATAGGATCAGTTTACGCCCGGTTTTCTTTTGAAGGTATGCTCCCAGGTTTCTGTCCGGAGCAAAGATGATTTCCTTGTCTGCCGGAATGCTGTTAATGACGTGTACTGCATTGGAAGATGTACAACATATATCCGTCAGAGTCTTGAGTTCTGCGGTACAGTTGATGTAAGAGACCACCACTGCATTCGGATGCATCTCTTTAAATTTTTTGAATAAAGGGGCAGGGCACGAATCTGCTAGTGAGCATCCTGCTTTCAGATCAGGAAGCACAACTTTTTTATGCGGCGAAAGGATCTTTGCTGTCTCAGCCATAAAGTGAACGCCTGCAAAGACAATCATATCAGCCGGAGTAGCCGCTGCCTGTTGTGATAATCCAAGACTATCCCCGATATAATCTGCAATATCCTGGATCCCGGATTCCTGGTAATAGTGTGCCAGGATGATCGCATTTTTTTCCTTCTTAAGCTTTTTGATTTCCTCTCTCAAATCCAGTGAAGGATCAATCTCAATATCCAGGAAGCCCTGTGTGCGCAAAGGCTCGACATTAATCTCTTCTATAAAAGCAGTACTCATTATTTGCTTGATTTATTGCCAGAACAAAATTAACAGTTAATTGGCTCCCGAAGAGAAGGTAAAGAAAAAGGCGAAGGCGAAGGAGAAGGCGGAGGCGGAGGCGAAGGCGAAGGTCAGGCGAAGGCGAAGGTCAGGCGAAGGTTAAATCATGTTGTTAAAAGTAATTGCCGCGACTTCATTTGACAGACAGCCAATTTCATTCTCAGCTTTTATTTCCTTTAACTTCCTTACTTGTGGTGAGCTTGTCGTATCCATTCGTTATTCCGCTATAAATAATTCTACATTCAACCCGTGAGCCATTTGAATCATTGAAATAAAAAGCAGAAACTTACAATACAGTTGAATCAAAAACCCTTAGCCTAATCCTCCGCCTTAGCCTTAGCCTTCGCCTTAGCCTTAGCCTTTTCCTATCAAAAACACTGCCGGCACTTTATGTATCTCCGGCCACCCTTCTTTCTTCCATTCTCCAATCGTTCTCGTCAACACAAATCCATCTTCACTTCCCAAACCCGCAGCAATACAAAATTGTCTTTTCCCTTCAAGACTAAGTGCAGCTACCTCCATCACTTGTTTATTTCTATAAGGGGTCTCAATAAAGATCTGTGTCGCGTCATCCCGGACAGCTCTTTTTTCAAGATCCTTTAATTGCGCCTGAAGCTCCGGTTTTTTAGCACTGAGATATCCATGAAATGAAAACCGTTGACCCTCCAGACCCGAAGCCATCAAAGCCATCATGATACTCGACGGACCTGCCAGGGGAACAACTTCAATCCCTAAACGCTGTGCCTCCCGAACATATAAATTCCCCGGATCAGCTATCGCCGGAAGTCCTGCCTCAGACATCAACCCAATATTTTGCCCATCTAATGCTGGTTTCAACAGCTTTTGAACCTGAAGATCATCATGTGGATCAGGCATTTCTTCGAAAACCAGGGATTCAATTTTTTCAGGATGCCTTGTAGCACTGACAAAACGCCTTGCCGTCCGTGCCTTTTCCACGATAAAATATCGCAGGGAATGGACCACCCGCATTACCTCTGTGGATACACTCTCCAGACTTTCTTCAGCTATCGGAGTCGGAATCAGAAACAGCTTCCCCTGCTGTTTAGCCATAATGATATCTTTGACGCTCTAAATGTAACAGGTGGATTCGACATACACGATCAGGATAGATGCTTTTGAGGGCCCTTTTGACCTCCTCCTCTTTTTTATTGAGCGCGACGAACTCGATATCTACGACATTCCCATCTTCAAGATTACAGATGACTTCCTGTCGTACGTCCATACGATGGAAAATCTCAACATCGACCTTGCCTCCGAATTCATCCTGGTTGCTGCAACATTGATGCGGATCAAGGCAAAAATGCTCATTCCCCGCAAAGATGTTGACGAACAGGGTAATGAGATCGACCCACGCGAAGAACTTATCCAGCGTCTTCTTGAATACAAATCCTACAAGGAGGTCACGGAAGAGCTGCGTCGCAAAGAAGAGTCCCGCGGCATGTCATTCCCTCGTGGCAATGTGGAAGTTGAACTCAAATCCCTCGCCGAAGAAGCTCTCGTGGATGCCGAACTGGAGAGCCTGACTCTCTATAAATTGTTACAGGCATTCAAACGTGTAATGGAACGGTTTGAAACAGCTAAGCTTAATCCCGTCCACACCATTATCAAATACACTTACTCTGTCAGCGAAGAACAGACCATGATTTCCGGAAAACTTTCTGTGAAATCACGTCTTGATTTCCGGGATGTTTTTGCCCACAGCGAAAACAGGATCCACGCGATCATTACCTTCCTGGCTTTGCTCGAACTGATCAATAATCAAATCGTTCGGATCCTGACCGGCGAGGGAATCAATAATTTCTGGATCGAAGAGATGAAGCATCACGAGGACGCACTCGTAGAAGAAGAATAATCTTCTTTTTCTCTTTCAAAATTCCACTGATCACAGGGAAAAATCTTTGGATGACCCTCATTATTTCCCTTTTTCCTTTCTATCTTTGCGCCACATTTGAAAGATCATTTCTAGTATAACTATAAGTATATCAATCTATTATGAACGTCGGTAAGATAAAACAGATCATTGGTCCGGTTGTGGATGTAAGTTTTGCAGGAGAGTCCAGCAAGATTCCAGACATCCTGAATGCATTGGAAATTACTCGTCCAAACGGAGATAAAGTCCTCCTGGAAGTGCAACAGCACCTGGGTGAGGATTCTATTCGTGCCGTAGCGATGGATAGTACTGACGGACTTATGCGAGGTATGGATGTAGTGGACACAGGCAAAAACATCACCATGCCTGTAGGAGAACAGATCAAAGGACGCCTCTTTAATGTTGTGGGAGAAGCTATCGATGGTATCGGCCCGATCGTCAAAGACGACCGCTCTTACCCAATCCACCGCAAACCACCAGCTTACGAAGATCTTTCAACTAGCAAAGAAATCCTGTACACAGGTATCAAGGTTATCGACCTGATCGAACCCTATTCAAAGGGAGGTAAAATTGGCCTCTTCGGTGGTGCCGGTGTAGGTAAAACGGTATTGATCATGGAATTGATCAACAACATCGCAAAAGGATACGCAGGTATCTCAGTTTTCGCTGGCGTTGGTGAACGTACCCGTGAAGGAAATGACCTTCTCCGTGAGATGATCGAATCAGGTGTAATCAAATACGGTCATGAATTCCAGGAAAGTATGGAAGCCGGAGGGTGGGACCTTTCTAAAGTGGACATGGACGAATTAGCAAAATCTCAGGCTACACTCGTATTCGGCCAGATGAACGAACCTCCTGGTGCACGTGCACGGGTTGCTCTTTCAGGTCTGACCGTAGCAGAATATTATCGTGACGGTGACCTCAGCGATCCTGCGGGAGGCCGTGACATACTTTTCTTCATCGACAACATCTTCCGTTTTACACAAGCAGGTTCCGAAGTATCAGCCCTTCTGGGTCGTATGCCTTCTGCGGTAGGTTACCAGCCAACACTGGCAACAGAGATGGGTGTGATGCAGGAACGTATCACATCAACTAAGAGAGGTTCTATCACATCTGTACAGGCAGTTTACGTACCTGCGGATGACTTGACTGACCCTGCTCCTGCAACAACGTTTGCACACCTTGACGCAACTACAGTATTAAGTCGTAAGATTGCTTCCCTCGGTATCTATCCTGCGGTTGACCCACTCGACAGTACATCGCGTATCCTCGATCCACTGATCATCGGTGACGATCACTACAATACTGCCATGGCGGTGAAAAACCTCCTCCAGCGCTACAACGAATTACAGGACATCATCGCGATCCTCGGTCTTGAAGAACTTTCTGAAGAAGACAGGCAGGTAGTACACCGCGCACGTCGTGTTCAGCGATTCCTGTCACAGCCATTCCACGTAGCTGAACAGTTTACAGGTAAACCTGGTGCCCTCGTTCCGATCGAAGAAACCATCCGTGGTTTCAAGATGATTATGAACGGCGAAGTAGATCAGTATCCTGAAGCTGCATTCAACCTCAAAGGTGGTATCGATGAGGTGATCGAAGAAGGAAAGAAAATGTTGGCAGAAGCCGGCAACTAATCATCGTAGAAAGATCTTCACATGAATCTTGTTGTGCTCACTCCGGATAAGGAATTATTTCATGGCTCGGTTACATCCGTTAACGTTCCTGCCATCGGCGGCCGTTTCGAAGTACGCCGTGGCCACGCAGCGATCGTAGCGGCGCTGGAAAAAGGCGAAGTCCGTTTCCAGCCTACAAAAGGTGAGAAAAAATCCATTCGTATCGAGCAGGGTTTTATCGAAGTGCTTCGTGATGAAGTGTCTCTCCTTGTCACTGGCGTTATTGAGCAGTGAGCAATCGTGAATCGTGAATCGTGAGTTGCTTGCACTGAGCGTAGTCGAAGTGTGAATTGTGAATAGGATGGCTATCCCTTTGCGAACTTTGCGTCTTTGCGCGACCTCTTAATTTATAATTTCCAATTTCTTTATTTTTAGTTTTTAGTTTCCTTACATAGCTCCATCAACTTTACCTCTCGCATCCATACATAGTGGGCTTCGCTCTTTGCTACTACATACCCATAATAACCATCGAGAAATCCTTTACGTATCAGGTACACAGACAGGAATCTCACAATGGGTTTAAAAAATATTTTTAGAACACTGGTCCTTCTTCCCTGCTGAAATAATCCCTTCGCAGCACGCGAACTATACTTGTTCACCTTCTCATAACGCGCATGAATATCCTCATCCGCATGATGCATCAGGTCCCCATCAAGATGCCCGATTTTTGCCCCACCCACAGGTACTAAAGATTCATGTACATCAATTCCTTCCAGGGAAACTTTCCTGCGATCAAACATCCTGATCTTTCTGTCCGGGTACCAGCTTCCATGATTCAACCATTTCGAACCAATACGACTTTTTCGATTCGATGTGTACCCATCAAATGAAAGATCAGAAGAAAACTGCTCAACAGACTTTCTTAATTCAGGACTTAAATATTCATCCGCATCCAGTGTCAGGATCCAATCGTGTCTTGCCATTTGGATCATCCTCCGTCGTTGGCTGGCATATGTATCAAAAGGGAATTGCTCCACACGCGCCCCCATCAATTTCGCAATATCACACGTACCATCTGTAGAAAAACTATCCAGCACCAGCACATCATCACTTAATCCCTGAACCGAAGCCAGGCAAGTGGCAATGTTTGCTTCCTCATTATATGTCATCACCACTACAGAGAGCAATCGTGATGCAGATGAAGACATGAAGAATATATTATCTAAGCTGGAGGCATGTTCAATTTGAAACCGACACTATGGACGTTTTCAATTGTGATAGCACTGTCATCATTCAGATATTTCCGGAGGCGACTGATAAAAACATCCAGGCTACGACCATAGAAATAGTCATCCTTTCCCCAGATATCTTCCAGGATATCAGATCGTCGGATCACCTGGTTAGGACGCGATGCGAGATAATATAGGATATCTGCTTCGCGCTGTGTCAGTCCACGTGTACTGCCGTTAAATGACAAATCCAGGTTGGGGTAATCAAACATATATTGCCCAACACTGATGGCTGCTTTTGGTGCCTCTTCAATTATCTTTTTCCGGCGCAGGAATACATTGATCCTGAATTTTAATTCTTCAAAGCTGTATGGCTTGGTCACATAATCATCACCACCGAGGAGGAAACCCTCCATCTTGTCCTCCTGCATCGATTTGGCCGTCAGGAAAATAATGGGGATATGTTTGCTGACAGCGCGGATCTTCCGGGCCAGTTCAAAACCATCCATTTGCGGCAGCATGACGTCGAGAAGGCAAAGATCAAATTCCGCCTTACGGAAAGCTGACAGGCCTTCTTTTCCATTGACCGCGTGAGTCACATCGTACGACTCCATTTCCAGTTGATCCTTCGTAATGAAACTCAGGGATTCATCATCTTCCACATAGAGGATACGTGCCTTCATCATATTTTTTGCGGTAAATTAAAGGAAAAACGGCTACCCTGCCCCAGTTCGCTAATCACAGTGATATCTCCTTTATGCAAATTGATGATTTTTTTGACGTAATGCAACCCCAATCCAAAGCCTTTAATGTCATGCACATTGCCGGAAGGGACGCGATAGAACTTTTTAAACAAGTGTTTTTGATGGGCAGGTGCTATCCCGATACCCCTGTCTACGAAGCTGAGGACCAGGTCACCGCTACGATCTGCTGTGATCACATCAATCGGTTGATCGGCAGGTGAATATTTCACTGCATTATCTATTAGGTTACTGACCACACTTCCCAGGTGGGTACGGTCCCCAAGGATGACTGGATTTTTTGAATTGTATTGGCGATTGAATACCCTGCCCTCAATCCCCGCCTCAGCCGCTTTGGAATCCACCACTTCATCAATCAACATATGCATATCGATCTGTTCCATCTTTAACTTAAACTCTTTCGACTCCAGTCTTGCAATGTTCAATAGTTTTTCTACCTGCGTATTCATTCTCTGGTACTGGCTCCGGATCAGTTCAGTATATCGATGCAGACGATCATCACCTTGAATGGCAGGTTGTTTGGAAAGGAAATCACTGGACAACTGAATCGAAGTCAATGGTGTCTTAAACTCATGCGTCATGTTATTGATAAAATCCCGCTGCATTTCAGAAAACCTTCGCTGATTAAAGATGACCCATAATGCATAGGAGAAAAAAGCTACGGTAATAAATGCGATCAATGCAAGCAACCATGATACCCCGGTGTCGGTTTGCAGACCTTCCGCTTTCGTAGGAAACTTTACACCAAAATAATACTGGAACTCATTGTACTTCGGCAATACTTCACTCATCGAGGATGCTTGTTTACTATCCTTCAGGCTGCAATGATTGCCATAGACCATGTCATCACTGGAACAATCATAAATGCCGTATTCAAAATCAGTATAGTGATCGGTATAATTTGCCAACGAGCTAAACTCTTCATAGAGATAGTACTCAAGGATGTTGGCATCAATGACATCATTAAAGTTGATGATGTAATAATTGGGCGTGATACGTTTTACGATCTCGCCGGAAGGCAATGTGGATTTATTAAAATTCGCAAGTCTCTTGGCCACATTCATCAACGCAATGGTTGTGGTCTGATGGAAAGACTGTGATTCATGTGTCCTGCGCTGTACCAGCCAGTACGATTGCATCGCGATGATGCTCAGGACCGTAACGGCACCTAATAAAATGACCCATCGGATGTTAGAATTACTCATGTGGCGCAAAGGTACTTGGGTTTCAGCTAGGGATAGATAATGCCCGAATAATGATATGCTAACAAACAGTCCATTTTGTCCGCCAGTTTCATCTATGCGAAAACCTGGTTGATCGAATTTCGGTTCAGGACGAATTTTGCAAGCGTTAGATATAAATAGAAGTCGGAATCCCTATCCTCAACGAAATTCTTCAACAAACTAATCGATATGAAAAAGTACTTACTATTATTTGTGGCATTTACATGGATGTCAAAAGGGGTGATTGCCCAGGCCCTGACACTCCCACCCAGCGGGGACAATCAGAAAGCGTCGGTCACTCAATATATCGGCAGCATTGCCAAAGTCACTGTCAACTACAGCAGTCCGGATGTCCACGCCCCCAATGGTGAAGACCGGTCGGGAAAAATCTGGGGGACTCTGGTTCCCTATGGTTTGACAGATCTTGGTTTTGGCCTGGGCGAATTGGCTCCATGGCGTGCCGGAGCGAATGAAAATACAACGATTACCTTTTCACATGATGTGATGATCGAAGGCAAACCCCTTGCTGCAGGGAAGTATGGTCTGCACCTGATCGTTGAACCCACCGGCCCATGGACATGGATCTTCTCAAAAAACAATTCCGCATGGGGCAGCTATTTCTACACCGCAAAAGAAGATGCATTGCGTGTCCAGGTACAGCCGAAGGACAATACATTCTCTGAATGGCTGACATACACCTTTACTGATCGTGAACCTGCTGAAGCTGTGCTGGAATTACAATGGGAGAAAAAAGCGGTTCCAATGAAGATCAGCATTCCTAATGAGCAGGAACTGTATGTATCACAGATTGAGCGTGAACTCCAAAGCTCACCCGGATTTGATCCAGATAACTATGCTTCCGCAGCTAATTATTTGCTCGCTGAAAATTACAACCTCGATAAAGCATTGGTGTGGGCTGATAAAGCGATAAATCCTCCAACAGGCCAAAGGACATTTACAAGTGTCTCCACAAAAGCAAATGTGCTGCTGAAGATGGGTAAAAAGGAAGAAGCCATGACGTCATTTCACGCAGCGGCAAGTATGGGCGATGCAACACCCAGTGCAGTTCATCAATTGGGTCGAAGCCTCATCACTCAGGGCGAAAAAGAAATGGCCCTCAAAATTTTCCAACTGAACTACGACAAAAATAAAGGCGCATGGCCTGTCAATGTGGGGATGACAAGAGGACTTGCTGCAGTAGGACGCTATGATGAAGCTTTGATATACGCTGAGGCAGCTTTAGCGGAAGCCCCAGATGAAGTGAATAAAAAAAGTCTTGCTTCCATGATCGAAAAACTCAAGAGCAAACAAGACGTGAACTGATTCATACTTTGATATATACCAGAGAGCCGTGGACATCCACGGCTCTTTTCATTTATATCCCAATCCACCCAATTCCTAACTCATAAACCTTTTCAAAAAATTATGAATCTGAATACCGAATACTGAATACCGAAAACCGGTTGGTCGATAATTTAACACTCTCCATCAGGTACCTTGTCTAATTGGTGTACTTTGTTATACATAGTACTGTATCTATTACATATATTTGCATCATGAATATTGATAACACAAAAGCACAAATGCGGAAAGGAGTCCTCGAAATGTGCATTTTGTCCCTGTTGTCCAGCCAGGAGATGTATACCTCCGACATCATAGACAAGCTGCGGGATTCGCAACTGGTCGTCGTCGAGGGAACATTATATCCCCTGCTTACCAGGCTCAAAAATGCAGGACTTCTCCAGTATTACTGGCAGGAATCAAATTCAGGTCCTCCCCGTAAATACTTTAAAATCACCGAAGAAGGCCAGGCGTTCCTGAAAGAACTGAAAGATTCCTGGGTCGAAATCAACGAAGCAGTCTCACTTACCACTCAAAACCATCAAGTCCATGAACAAAACCATTAATATCAATCTCGGCGGCTACCCATTCACGATCGACGAGGATGCATATGAAACGGCTAATCGCTATCTCCATACCCTCAGCAGGCATTTTGGAGGAGGCGAGGGAGCAGATGAGATCATGCACGACATTGAATCCCGCATGGGTGAGCTGATCAACCGGAAAAAAGGTGCACGCACCATTGTCAATAAGCTTGACATCGTAGATGCCATTGCTGTATTAGGTACTCCGGAAGAACTAAAAGACATCAATTTCTCCGAAACCATACAGGAGTCAAAAAAGACAACCGGTGAATCTTTCCAGCTAAAAACAGGAAAACGTCTCTACCGCGATCCCAACGACAAAGTGCTTGGAGGAGTTTGCTCGGGTCTTGCAGCTTATTTCGGAATCCAGGACGCAGTTTGGGTACGGGTAGGTTTTGTTCTTCTCACCCTGGTTGGAGGTGCAAGCTTTGTTGTCTACTGTGTTCTTTGGGGCATTCTTCCAAAAGCGAAAACAGTTTCTGACCGTCTTGAAATGATGGGAGAACCCACCAACGTGAATAATATCGCACGCATGGTGAAGGAAGAACTGGAAGAGATCAGCGATAAGATCCAGGATAAGTTTGGCAAAAAACACAAATACAGGAAATACGAACATCATCAGGCAGATGATAAAGATGACCAGATCCTTTCATCCGGATGGTCATGGAATTCTAAACCCTGCCGTAGTAAAATGAAAGCTCCGTTTAACAGTAAGGACTTTGTCTAACCAGCATGATTAGCTGAAAAACACTTTTTTACTTTCTAAGATCAGATGCAACCCGCCCCATAAAGATGTGGTGGGTTTTTTATTAAAAACCACATTTGTAAGGTCCACTTACTTCGACAGTTATAACTATTAGTCGTTAGTTTTTAACTATTAGTTTAATGTCTGGCTATCTTTGCGCCCCCGAAGAGGATCCATTATGAGCGCGACAGAAGAAATACAAAGACGGAAAACCTTTGGGATCGTTTCCCACCCGGATGCAGGTAAAACAACCCTCACGGAAAAGCTTCTCCTCTTCGGAGGTGCGATCCAGGTAGCAGGGGCGGTGAAATCCAACAAGATTAAAAAACACGCGACCTCCGACTTTATGGAGATCGAACGCCAGAGAGGTATCTCTGTGGCTACGTCAGTGATGGCATTTCCCTACAGGGATCACCAGGTCAATATCCTTGATACACCAGGTCACAAAGATTTTGCAGAAGATACTTTTCGAACACTCACTGCAGTCGATAGCGTAATCGTCGTCATCGACGTTGCGAAAGGTGTGGAAGAACAAACCGAAAAACTTGTGGCTGTCTGCCGCATGCGAAAGACACCGATCATTGTTTTCATCAATAAGCTTGACAGGGAAGGACGTGATGCCGTTGATCTCCTGGATGAAGTAGAACGGAAACTTGGTCTCCATGTAACACCATTGAGCTGGCCCATCGGTATGGGACAACAATTCCAGGGCGTCTATAACATCTATGAAAAAAAATTAGTCCTCTTCAAACCACATAGCAAACAGGAGGATGAAGAGATCATTGAGATCCTGGATGTTCACGATGCTTTACTGGATCAACATGTTGGAAAAAGGGCAGCAGATGAATTGCGTGGTGAATTAGAAACTGTGTTAGCAGTATATCCTTCATTTGATCGTAAGTCTTATTTGGACGGTGATGTTTGTCCCGTTTTCTTTGGAAGTGCCATCAATAATTTTGGGGTAAAAGAATTACTTGATTGTTTTATTGACATAGCACCTGCGCCACTTCCCAGGGAGACTGAAGAACGTATAGTTTTTCCGTTGGAAGAAAACTTCAGTGGTTTTGTTTTTAAAATCCACGCCAATATTGATCCACGTCATCGTGATCGTATAGCCTTCCTTCGTGTGTGTTCGGGAAAATTTGAGCGCAACACAAATTATTATCACGTACGGCAGGAACGAAATTTAAAGTTTTCGAATCCAACATCATTCATGGCTTCCCGCAAAGAAGTAATTGACGATGCATGGCCAGGAGACATTGTGGGATTGTACGATTCAGGAAATTTTAATATTGGTGACGCACTTACCCAGGGTGAAAAGCTTCACTTCAAAGGTATCCCTCGTTTTTCACCGGAAATGTTCAGGCGTGTGATCAATAAAGATCCGATGAAAACTAAACAGCTTAATAAAGGTCTTGATCAGTTGATGGATGAAGGGGTCGCACAGATGTTTGTAAAAGAACTTAACGGTGATAAAATCATTGGTACTGTTGGGGCTCTCCAGTTTGATGTCATTCAATATCGGCTCGAACACGAATATGGTGCGAAATGTGATTATGAACCTCTCAGCATTCATAAGGCCTGCTGGATTGAAGCAGACACACAGGCAGTCCTGAATGCATTCATTTCACGAAAGAAAAAAGATATCGCAGCAGATACAGATGGCAAACCTGTCTTCCTGGCTGAATCTGCATGGGTGCTTCGGATGACGCAGGAAACATTTCCTGATATCAGGTTCCACTTTACTTCTGAGTTTTAATTACAAGCATCTTTCATTATTTTTTTGCTGTATTATTATCTGGTGATTTTCAGATAATTTGGGGTAGCGTTGGCAAATCTTGTTTTGTTGCAACAGTCATTTTAAATTTTCTGTTGTTATACAATTCTTACCTCATTCACATTTAAAACAAACATCTTATGTCCATTTTCCAAAGAGGACCTTATGGTCAACCTGCTGGTCAGGGAGGAGGCTATTCAACCCGTAAAAGAAATATTGGTGGTGGTTTGATCATAGCCGTAGTGTTGGCGGGATTTGCACTTTGTAAATATTATTCCAATTCGCAGTTTAATGAAGTTACCGGCAAGAGTCAGCATGTAAGTATTACCGCAGAGCAGGAAGTTGCAGTGGGACTGGAAAGCACGCCCGTGATGATCGAACAATACGGAGGTCTGCACCCGGATCCGGAAGGACAAAAATTTGTAAAGTCAGTTGGCAACCGGATTGTGCAGAGTAGCGATGCGAAATCAACACCCTATCAGTATGATTTCCATTTGCTGGCGGATCCTAATACGGTAAATGCATTTGCATTGCCCGGCGGGCAGGTCTTTATAACAGCTGCATTGTTCAGTCAATTGGAGAGTGAGGACCAGTTGGCCGGAATCCTTGGGCATGAAGTAGGCCATGTGGTAGCTCGTCATGGTGCAGAAAGAATAGCCAAGCAGGAATTGACACAGGGTTTGACAGGAGCAGCCGTTATTGCCTCAGGTGACTACAGCACAGCACAGGCTGCCCAGATGATAGGCAACCTGGTGAACATGTCCTATGGGCGGGATCAGGAACTTGAGTCTGATGATCTGGGTGTCCGGTTTATGACACAATCCGGATATAATCCTGAAGCATTACTCAGTGTCATGGATATCCTGGAAAAAGCAAGCGGTGGACAAAGCCAACCAGAATTTATGAGTACTCACCCAAGCCCTGCCAATCGCAGGGAAATGATCAAGGCTGCTATTGACAAGTATAAAGATCTGGCCCCACCCGTACAGTAAGAGTGAAAAAATAGTGGGAACTTTGGAAAGCAATCTTTCATTTTAACCCACAACTAACATTTCTAACCATGTTGAAAAGATTTAATTCCGGAGGAAATCCATTTTTACAAAAAGCATTAAACTCCACACCTCCTGCGATTCCATATTCCGGTGAGAAACTGGAAACGATGACGATCCAGGGCTCCATCAATAAGACCCTGATCCTGTTTGGGATTTTGCTTGTCACCTCAGTATTCAATTATCAGGCACAGAATGTGCCTCTTATGATTGGTGCTGCTATTGTGGGCCTGATACTTGTATTGGTCAGTGTCTTTAAGAAAGAATACAGTCCTGTGATCGCTCCAATCTATGCGGGTGTTGAAGGTCTGTTTGTAGGTGGCATCACCGGTATTTATGCGGGTTTCGGTGGTGGAATTGTCATTCAGGCTGTTTCACTTACACTCCTTGTATTATTTATCATGCTCTTCATTCATAAGACTGGAATCATTCCTGTCACACAGAAACTAAGAATGGGCATAGTGATGGCCACCGGCGCTATTGCACTCCTTTATATTGCAACGCTGATCCTCAGTTTCTTTGGCATCAGTATTCCGTATATCCACCAGGGCGGAACGATAGGCATCATCTTTTCCCTGGTTGTAATTGGTATAGCCTCAATGAATCTCTTGCTTGACTTCGATAATATCGTCAAGGGAGTAGAATACCGGGCGCCAAAATACATGGAATGGTTTACCGCCATGGGACTGATGATCACGCTTATCTGGTTATATCTCGAGATCCTGCGACTGTTGGCTAAACTCAGAGATTAAGAGAGAATAGCGAGAGGAGTCAAAGTGCCATCGCGTCATTTCGACTCCGCTCATTGACCTCTAGAACATAATCCATTACAAAATCTTACCGGTCGTTGAGCGGAGCATTGCACTGAGCTAAGTCGAATGTGTCGAAACGACCAGGCGAAATCTCTTTTCCTATTTCCCCGGATACTCGGCGAAATTCCTTGGAGTTTCATATAACCGTATGCCCAGGTCGAGGTGTGGCTCGATGTGTGGCCTAAGAAGTTCATGGATCACGATACAGATATTCTCTACCGTAGGTACTCTGTGTTCAAATTCCGGACAGTCCAGGTTTAGGTTTCTGTGATCGAATCTATCCTCAATCTCCCGCTCGATGATGACCTTTAGGTCTTTTAGGTTGATCAGAATACCCGTTTCAGGATCAACATGTCCTGTTACACGTACCTCCACTTCGTAGTTATGTCCGTGGAAATTTGGATTAGCACATTTTCCAAAAACTTCCAGGTTATGTTCTTTCGACCAGGAAGGGATAGCTAATTGATGGGCAGCATTAAAATGCGCCATCCTGTAGATTGATATCGGTAATGACATGATATTAAGATTCAGAGCGCAAACTTACACTCCTTTGGGCTATGCTAAATCAGAAATGATTTTGGGATCACTGGTATTCAACCATCGCGTGACATAGGTCTAAAACGAAGTGATAACCAAAGAAGCCTTAAGCTGCAGGATTAATAGAAGAAATTCTTTTGAGAGCAAATATTAGCGAACGCTCAGGCGAATCGTTTTAAGGACTTTATTGGAGGAAGACACCAGGCGAACCAGGTATATTCCTTCATTAAGATCACCTACGTAATACTGCTTTTGAGGAGCGGTATCATACGATTTGATCTTATTGCCCACGATATTGAAGAGTTCTATTTTATTAAGTCCGCTGATCTCACTAACCTGGAAAAAATCGGCAGTAGGATTGGGGAAAACAGTAAGCTTGGTAGATGATGTCTCATCCTTTGTACTTACAGAGTTGCTTGCACATACCTGACCAGTGACTGTAGCTAGGATGACCTTTGGATCGTTCTGATCTGTAAAGGAAACAGTATAATCGGTACAGCCTTCAAGAGCCTGAGGATTCACGTGGATTTGAAAATCCATGTGCTCACCTGGAGAAAGTACATTAGGTTTTGTTGGCGAACTGGCGTTAGCAGTTGGGAGGTAGCATAGATTTTTATCGCAAATCCAGGTTAACCATCCAGCCGGAGCATTGGGAACAATGCGTGACCAGTGGAGGTAAACATCTACATTGGAATTATTGACGACATCAACATGGTATGCCATGTCAGTACTGCTTGGGTTTCCGTTTAGAACGAATGTACCAGGCTCTACACTTACACTAAGCTGTCCCCAGAGTGGAGAAACCAATAAAATGCAGATGATGAGGTGTAATAGTCTATTCATGCTACTTAAATATAGGCACTAAGCTACAAAGTTACAATGGCATTAAAGCAAGTTTAACATCCATTTAGGGATTAAAGTTGATTTCGAGACAAATTTAATACATATTACACAATAAACTAATATGAAAAATTATTACTTCCTGTATTTAGAAAGCAGGATGGTTAAAAAACCATATTTCCATAAATAAAATGATATTTATCAGGCACTTAGGAAGCATTTATTTGGTAAAACGTATTTTAAACCCAACTTTTGACCTTGTCCTCCAGCCAACAAAAAGCTTAATAAGTCTAATATTATACATTGGGTACCCAACCTAATTGCTATTTTAGCGGCCTCAAATTCAAAAAATTCACACTGAAAAATTTAATCATTCCTTTATGAAGAATCTGTACGCTCTTTTTCTATTTCTACTCCTCACTACAGGGCTATCTGCCCAACTTGCAGACGGAAGTAAAGTTCCGGCAAATCTGACTTTTACCGATATTAACGGTGGCACTCACGTGATCCAGGACTACCTGGATAGTGGTAAAGTTGTCATTCTTGACATTTTCGCCACTTGGTGCGGTCCATGCTACTATCTTCATACGAATCACGTATTAGGAGATCTTTGGGATGCTTACGGACCTGAAGGAACAGATGAAATCGTTATTTTCTCTGTGGAGGGTGACAACACAACAAGCCATGCAGATCTTCTTGGCACAGGTAGCAATACTCAGGGTGACTGGGTAACTGGTGTTGAATATTTCATTGTTGAAGACAACACAGTTCCGGCTAAATTCAATTTAGCATATTGGCCAACTATGTACATCATTCGACCAAGCGGTTCTATGTTGTTGTCTAACGACTACTTCTTTGCTAACATCGCAGATCCTTCATTTGACTATGTATATGATGTAGCTTTCAGAGGAGATAATGATGCTTCTGTTACAGCTAACTATACTGATCAATATTTCTGTGGACAATATCAGCAAGGTAATTTTATTGCCAGCCTGAAAAACATGGGTACCGACACCCTTGAATCAGCAACTGTTGAGCTGTATGTAAATGGTGAACTGAAACGGACTAAAGACTGGACGGGTAGTCTTACTGAATTCAAATCAGCAAACGTTACAATTCCAGGCCTGACAATCACTGAATCTGCTATCGTAGAAGTGAAAGTGATCAATCCAAATGCCTCCGTAGATGAAGCAGAATTTGATAACCTGTATGATTGGGAAATATTATCAGCTCCTGAAGTAAACCAGATCGCAAAGCTGTCGATCACAACAGACTTTTGGCCAGAGGAAATTAGCTGGTCAGTGGTGGATCCTGATGGTAATGTTGTTGCCTCAAGTGGTGACCTGGGTACTTTATCATGTGATCAGACGTACACACAGGAATTCCCATTGAACCTGGTAGGTTGTTATTCTTTGAATATCAACGATAGCTATGGCGATGGTCTGTTAAATGGTCCGATCACTCCGGGACAACACTCTTGTGGTACACCAAATGGTGTAGCTAACAATGCTATGGGCGCTATCTCTTTCGATATCGACGGCACAGTTTTCTACAGCAATATCAGCTATGGTTCTGGCATTGATGTTCCTTTCGAATTTGCATGGGTAACAAATGTTGAAGACATCAAAGACATCACTTCTTTGAATGTATATCCTAACCCTGTAGCTGCAGAACTGAATGTAGAATTTAATGCTGCATCAACTACACAAGTAGGTATTTCAATCATTGATATCACCGGAAGAGTTGTTGCTAATGAAGGAACTAGATCATTTTCACAGGGTGCTAACCAAATCGGTATCGATGTATCTAACCTCGTTCAGGGTTCTTACATGCTGAGACTGGTTCAGAATGATGCAGTAAAAACAGTAAAATTCCAAAAGATGTAATTCATCTTTCCGGGTTGTTAATCACAACTCATAAAAAAAGCTCCAAAGGAATCCTTTGGAGCTTTTTTATTTTATATAGGTACGTTTAAGAAATAATATACCGCACCATACATACCTGGGTCAGATCTATAAGTCCTTTCTGCGAAGATTCCAGTAAGATAAAAAGATAAAGACGCCAGCCCATGCAAGCGAAACCAGTACATCTTCAATCAGGATCTTATCATAGACATGCGATAAGGCATATTTTTGAAACGGAACCCGTATAATTCGGTTGATTGCTTCCACGGGAAACATCCACACTTTCCATTCAAATTGATAATGCATGATCGAGGTAAAAATAGGTTCGATACAGGCAGTATAAAGTAAAAACAGGATGATCGTCACACCACTCTTCTGAATAAAAAACGCAAAACACATCGCCATGCACAGGAAAACAAAAACTTCAAGTCCATAACCAGCTACGAAGGCAAGATTCTCAAGGATGTAAGACATCTCTTTTACAGGTGAATACATCAGGCCAAGGAATAAACCCAGCAGGAATAATAATATAGCAGAACCAAAACTGATCGCCGTGACCAGGGATAGTTTTGATAGCAGAAATTCCTTTTTGGAAAGGCCATCAATAATATTTTGCTTGATTGTCCTTTGCGAATATTCGAGCGTCACAGAAATGATAATCACAAAAGCGGGGATCCATTTAAATATCGTAGCAAGCCACCCGAGGTTTTGCCAGATATCAATAAAATCAAAGATTGGCAAACCCGAATCCAGGAACTGGCTTAACACATCGTCATCCTGCTGTTTTTCCATAAACCAGTCGAGCAGACTTTTTATCGAAAAGCCAGACAACAGAAAACAAAAAACATACAATCCTAAAATGACCAGAAAAGGTCGGTAGTGCCTGAATTTGTAATATTCAAGCTGCAGCGTCTTCAACATATTGATCAGATTTGATGTGATGAAGTGGCGGAATCATTTTGTGCCAACAACTCAAGAAATTTTTCTTCGAGGCTGGATTTCTTTTGTTGTATAAAATTTACCTGTACACCTTTCTCTACGAGGTGACGGTTAAGCATCGAAGGAGTCCAGTCATTTGTGAGTCCCACTTTGACAAAATCTTTTTCTTTTTCCCGGGAAAGTACGCCCGGACAATTTTGAATTACGTCCCAAAGCGTGGCTTCATTATCAGCAGATACAGCAATCGTATTTGTTGTATGCAGAGCTTCCTGGACACTGCCTGAGTAGATTTTTTTGCCTCGCTGGAGTACCGCAAAGTGACTGCATACTTTTTGAACTTCATCCAATAAGTGACTCGCCAAAACGATCGTCTTATCCATGTCGCGAATATCGAGTATGAGCTTACGGATCTCAGCTATCCCTTGCGGATCGAGGCCATTGGTTGGCTCATCAAAAATCAACACCTCAGGATCAGCAAGTAACGCTGAGGCAATCGCCAACCGTTGCTTCATGCCGAGTGAGTACGTTTTAAACGGGTCATTTCGACGATCATATAATCCAACCAGTGTGAGCAATTCATTGATAGCAGGTTTGCGTATATCCTTGATGCGGCTATGCACGACCATATTTTGTTCAGCACTGAGAAAGGGATAAAAATTGGGTTGTTCAAGAATGGCACCAATGTGTTTGCGCAACCTGTAATCCTCTCCTTTTCCAAACCACGAAAAACTTCCTTTCGTCTTTGCCGTGACCCCGAGCAACATGCCAAGTGTTGTAGTTTTTCCACTTCCATTAGGTCCGAGAATTCCAAACACCTGGCCTTTCGGTACTTCCAGATCCAGTTCATTGACAGCAAGGATCCGCTTTGAAAATCGCTTGGTCAGCTGCCGCGTCTCTAAGATGATTTCGCTCATGGTTTTATTTTAAAAGATCGAGTAAGGAATTCTCATCCGCCACATTTAATGATGAGATATACTCCAAAGCAAGCTCCCCATCGATGTCGAAAAAAAAGTCCTTATCTGAAGTGTCGATGAGGCCTACATAATGTGGTTTCGGAAGTGACTCATTTATCCAGAGACTAATACGCTCACCTCCTTGGGTTCTGACATCAATTAATTCTTCGTATTGCTGAGTCCGCATTTCAGATCGCAGGTTGGTGATCTGGTATGTGCTGTCTGCATCCGGAGGCATGTAGATCGTCACCTTTCGGACATCACGGATCAGCTTATTGAAATCAGGATCCTGCTTGATGTTGGCGAGTCGAATAATACTTTGATAGATGTATTTTTCCTTGATATCGGGATAGCGCTCGATATGCGCCTTGAATACCTTGGGTGTCTGGTCAGTGGCGCAGGACGCCAGTATTATGGCCATAAACAAATACACCCAGATGACTGGTGCTGGTCTTTTGTTCATGAGACTAAGATGAAGATTAATTTTCAGGTGATGCCCGAAAATCGATTAAAATAGCCTCAAAATCGTCATATAAGGCCCTGAAAACTAATAAGTTATGACAGTGTGGCACACCTAGGTATGCCACACTGTCATAAGTATTTGATTCTTAGGAGATTAAACAAATTTTGGGAGGTTAGGATCCCAGCGCCGCAGCACCACCCACAATCTCGCTCAACTCCTTCGTAATCGCTTCCTGGCGAGCCTTGTTGTAGTTGATCTTGAGCTCGGAAAGAAGCTCATCGGCATTGGTTGTTGCTTTGTCCATGGCTGTCATCCGGGCACCATGCTCAGATGCATGCGTATCAAGAAGAAATTTCTGAAACTGCACTTCCAGGATACTTGGGACAAGTGTGTTTAACAGCACATCTTTCTCAGGTTCGAAGATGTAATCCACTTTGCGGGAAGTACCACTTTCAATTTTGGGAACAGGGAGATATTGAACAGTTTCCGCAAATTGCGTTGCAGCGTTTTTGAAGCGGCTATAGTGAGCAACGATCTTATCGGTTTCTCCCCGGCTGAATTGATCCATTAAAAATCTTGGGACGACTACTGTGTGATCAAAATCCAGGTTATCAAACAGCGTCACATAGTCCTTATTGATCGTTGCATCCTTATAATTGCGGCGGAAAAAATCATACCCGCGTTTTCCGATCGGAAGTATCGTCAATTTTTTGGCTGCACGCTGAGCTGAAAATTCTGTGTCAATGGTGCGGATGGCAGCTTTAATGATATTGGTATTAAAAGCTCCTGCTAAACCTCTGTTAGAAGTAATGACGACTACTGTGGCATGTTCAACATCACGTTCTTTTCCATAGCTGATATTTACATCACCCGCGACTGCTGATAATACATTGCGCAACATCTGGTTGAGCTTGTCTGCATACGGGCGCATGCGCACGATGGCATCCTGTGCTTTTCTCAGTTTGGCAGCGGAAACCATTTTCATAGCTTTCGTGATCTGCTGTGTTGAACTCACGGATTTCATCCGCTCCCGTACTTCCTTTAGCTTACCGCTCATTTGTTATTGCCTGTTAGTGGAAGGTCTGTAAATATTTATGCTTTAAACTGCGTCTTTAATTCGGCTGCCAACGCAACTAAGATTTTAGTATCCTCATCAAGAAGTTTTCCGGCACGCAGGTTATCAAGCACAGGTTGATACCTGGCTGCAAGACTTGTCAGGAATGTTTCTTCAAATTCCTTGATCTTATTAACGGGCACTTCGCGAAGTAATCCATTTGTCCCCAGGTAAATGATTGCAATTTGCTTTTCAACTGATACCGGACTGTACTGTGGTTGTTTCAGGATCTCTACGTTACGTTTTCCTTTTTCAAGTACTGCCGTAGTTGCAGCATCAAGGTCTGAACCAAATTTTGAAAATGCTTCAAGGTCCCTGTATTGTGCCTGGTCAAGTTTTAATGTACCGGCAACTTTTTTCATTGATTTGATCTGTGCATTACCACCTACACGTGATACCGAGATACCTACGTTGATCGCGGGACGTATACCAGAGTTAAAGAGGCCTGACTCAAGGAAGATCTGACCATCCGTAATAGAGATTACGTTGGTTGGAATATATGCAGATACGTCACCCGCTTGTGTTTCGATAATTGGCAGCGCAGTTAAGGAACCACCACCTTTGATCATCGGGTTACCGTTTTTATCCTTTCCATTTTTAAGACTTTCAGGCAGATCATTCATCTGACGAGCGATATCATCATTGTTGATGATTTTCGCAGCTCTCTCAAGAAGACGTGAGTGCAGGTAGAATACGTCACCCGGATATGCTTCACGTCCTGGCGGACGACGAAGCAGCAATGATACTTCACGATATGCAACGGCTTGTTTTGACAAATCATCATAGATGATCAATGCCGGACGACCTGTATCACGGAAAAATTCTCCAATCGCTGCACCTGCAAATGGTGCATAAAACTGAAGTGGTGCAGGATCTGATGCAGATGCAGATACGATTACTGTGTAATCCATAGCACCAGCTTCTTCCAGTGTCTTTGCTACCTGTGCTACCGTAGATGCTTTTTGACCTGAAGCAACATATATACAGAAGACGGGTTCGCCTTTCTGATAAAATTCTTTTTGATTGATGATCGTATCAATAGCGATCGCAGACTTCCCTGTCTGGCGGTCACCGATGATCAACTCACGCTGACCACGACCAATTGGGATCATCGCATCGATAGCTTTGATACCTGTCTGAAGAGGCTCAGCTACGGGTTGACGATAGATTACACCGGGAGCTTTACGATCCAGCGGCATATCATACTTATCACCTGTGATCGGACCTTTACCATCGATTGGTTGACCCAGAGGATTCACAACACGACCGATGAAACCTTCACCAACGTTGATACTGGCGATACGACCAGTACGACGAACACGTGAACCTTCACGAATGTCATCACCAGCACCCATCAATACCACACCCACATTGTCTTCCTCAAGGTTCAGTACGATAGCTTCGACACCGCTGTCAAACTGGACAAGCTCACCTGCCTGTGCACGGTTCAAGCCGTATACGCGCGCGATACCGTCCCCTACCTGAAGTACAGAGCCTACTTCTTCTAATTCAGCAGCACTTTGAAATCCGGATAATTGCTGCTTTAATATGGCCGATATTTCATCGGGTTTTACATCCACCATGATATGTGTTATTTAGATGTTGATCGTTGTTAGTATTAGATAGCTACCTGGTAATCTTTATTAGAAAATTCCTTTCTCAATTCATCAAGTTGATGTTTGACTGAGGCATCATATAGTTTGTCTTCGAATGTTATTACAAATCCTCCGATCAGTTCTTTATTGACCGAAGTATTAAACTGAACATTAGCATGAGTCAATTTACTATCCACCAGTTTTTTACGGATGGATTCAATTGTGCTTTCAGGCAATGCTTCCGCTGATACGATATTGACGATTGAAATTCCTTTGATCTGACGATACTGGTTGAGGAACTCTTCAGCAATTTCCGGCAGCTGTGATTCGCGGCCTTTCCGTAAGATGATCTGTAAAAAAGAATATGTCAATGGATCAATGCGGCTCTTGAAGATCGCATCGAATATCTTCTCTTTCTTGTCAGGTTTTACAATCGGGCTTTTCAGCAATAAGGCAAAGTCACGTTGTTTGATCGCGTTGGCGAACATGGTGATGTCTTCCAATACTTTCTCCATTTTGCCTTGCTCGGTAGCGAGGTCAATCAGGGATTTTGCATATCTGGAAGCGATCCGGTACGATGACATTTTCTATGCGGTATTAGTTAAGAACCTGGTTCTTGTGTATTAACTGAGTTTGATATCGTTGACCAATTTGTCAACTAATGTTTTTTGCTCCGGGCTGTTGAGTTGCTGGCGGATCAATTTTTCAGCAATATCAATTGACATTTGCCCCACCTGGTTTTTTACTTCGACAAGAGCTTTGTTCTTTTGATTTTCAATTTCGTTGCGGGCATCCACGACGATCTTGTTAGCTTCTTCTTTGGCTTTGTCGCGTGCTTCAGAGATTAGTTTATCTCCGGTCAGCTTGGCTTCACGTAGAAGCTTTGCTCTTTCTTCACGTGCCTCATTTAACAACCGCTGGTTATCTGTATTGAGCGCGGCCATTTCTTCCTTTGCTCGTTTAGCTTCATCCAGTGCTGACTGAATGTCGTTTTCACGTTTTTTCAAAGCGTCTTTGATCGGACGGAATGCAAATTTTCCAACCAACACCCAGAAAAGGGTGAAGATCAAAAACGTCCAGAATAATAATCCGATCCCCGGACGTGCGACATTAAATTCAGACAGAAAAAAAAGATCCATTTGACTTTAGTTTTTACTCTACTACTAATACATTTTTAAAAGATACCGGCAGCCGGACCAATCGTACGGCAACCGGTAAATGATCCTTTTGACAATTAGGCAACAAGGAATGCCACGATGATCGCGATGAGAGCCGCACCTTCTACAAGGGCTGCTGTCAGGATCATGTTTGCGCGGATATCACCGAGAGCTTCTGGTTGACGAGCAATGGCTTCCATTGCTTTGCCCCCGATAGAACCTACACCGATACCTGCACCGATGGCTGCTAATCCCATACCTATTGCTGCGATTGAACCTGTCATGTTAAGTAGTATTTATTGAGTTAATTAATTTCGTGATTACAGCGTAAGGTTTAATGCTTAAGCTGATTTTATTTGATTAATGTTTTTCGTCATGGTGTGCTTCTTCTGTAGCAGCCCCGATATAGGAAGCAACAAGAAGTGTGAATACATAAGCCTGGATAAATGCAACCAGTAATTCGATTGCCATGATAAACATGGTCAGCGGGATAGAGACTATTGCTCCTCCAACCACACCTGCCATGCTTGTTCCAAGTTTTCCAAATATGAAAATGAGGCCAACAAAAGAGAGGACCACAATGTGACCCGCAGTAATGTTGGCAAAAAGACGCAGCATCAATGTGAATGGTTTGATGAACATCCCTAGAATTTCTACCGGTGTCAGGATTATGATCTTGATGATCGCAGGCACTCCCGGCATCCACAACATGTGGCTCCAGTAATGTTTGTTTCCATTGATTGTGACAACTACAAATGCGATCAATGCTAGCACTGCAGTAACAGCAAGATTACCTGTCACATTACTGCCACCAAAAATCGGGATCTGACCAAACAGGTTAAGGCCAAGGATAAAGAAGAAGAAAGACAAAAGTAATGGAAGAAATTTTTCCCAATGTTTACCAAGGAATGGTTTCGCAACTTCGTCCTGGATGAAAACAAAAATGGGCTCAATAAAGGATTGAAGACCTTTTGGAGCCATCATCGCCCTGTTTTTATAAGCGCGTGCAATCCCAAAAAATGCCCACGACAGCAATGCTGTGATGAGGATCATTGAGAAGACATTTTTTGAAATCGAAAAATCATAAAAGGAGGTCATGGCACCACCAAACAAACCACCGTCAGCTGTACTCTGATTATCAAGCTTGTAATGTTTGCCTTCATGACATACATATGCATTCATGGCTTTTTTGCCATCAATGATTACATTTTCATGGATATATCCTTCGATTGTGACTTCACCTGAGGGAAAAGATTCGTCCTGAACACGTTTTACCTGGCCTTCATCTAGGACATATTTATTGTACGCTTTATGCCCTTCACCGTGGCCATAGAACTCAAAGTCAAATCTTTTGGAAGAAAAAACATCCCAACCATGACCCTTCGCATATAAGATACAGGGCAATGGAAAATTGAAAGAACCGATGCTATAAACGTTAGCATCTGAAATATGATGAAAAGCTGTTGAGGTAGCATCGTACTCTTCTTCGATCACATCATGATGAAAATGGCACGTATGCGTATGAGATGTATCAGCATGTTCGTCATGTCCAAGATTCGCATGTGTGGAATCAGTGACGTGTTCTGCAGGTTGTTCTGAATGTTGTCCTTCAGTATGCTGGGCGACCAGGCTAACCGGGAGAGCAACGATCAGGGAAATGACCGGGATCAGGGCAAAACTGACTAAAAACCTTTGTAAATCCTTCATTCTTAGAGGCATTCCTTCAAATCAGGCGCAAAAGTACGAAGAAAGGCGCTTGCAACCTATATAGGTTTCAATCTTTTTAGTAATGTTTATTGAGGTTATGTGATTAATATGGCAAAGCTTGCTTATTCGAAAAAAAGAACTTGTGACCATGAGATTTTCGAAATAAAAATCCAGGCTTTTGCACCGAGACCAAATATTCAACTGGAGAATGTCATCCTCTTGCATATTTTTGAATAATCTGGAAATCTATTATTGAGTAGTATACTCTCTCACCCTCTCACATTTTCTCACACTCTCACATATGGATATTCTGAATTCAGGTTTTATCAACTTCATAGAAGTGGTCGGGTTAATTTCCTTCAGCATCTCTGGAGTTATGGCCGCCCTGGATAAGAAGCTGGATATCTTTGGCATCTTCATCATTGCTTTTATAACCGCCATGGGAGGTGGTACTTTGCGTGATATCCTGATCGGAGACCTGCCGGTCAACTGGATGGTGAACACCCAGAACAGTGTGATCGTACTGGTTGCAGCTATAGTTGCTGTGCTTTTTCAAAAATCTATTTTCAGCTTTCAGAAACTGTTATTCATATTCGATTCCCTCGGCCTGGGTCTGTTTACTGTTGTAGGAATTGAAAAAGGAATTGCCTTTGGTTTTGATACAGGTATCTGTATTGTGCTGGGAACCATTACCGGTTGTTTCGGAGGAGTCATAAGGGATATCTCGATTAATAATATCCCGATGATCTTTCAGAAAGAGATCTATGCTACAGTATGTATTGGAGGTGGAATTTTATATTTTCTCCTTAAGCCATATATCGGCATTGCAATGCTTGACATTATTATCATCCTCGCTATTTTTTTAGTTCGGATATGGGTGGTGAGATACAATATCAGCTTGCCGGATATGTACAAACGTGAATCGTGATCCCGACAGCTATCGGGATGACGATTCACTAAAAGATTTATCTCGCATATGCGATGGCTCTTTTCTCACGGATTACAGTCACCTTCACTTGTCCCGGATATTGCATCTCATTCTGGATCTTTTGAGAGATCATAAATGAAAGATCATCCACAGATTCGTCAGAGACTTTTTCTGATTCTACGATAACACGAAGTTCGCGACCCGCCTGTAATGCATATGCTTTTTGTACACCTTCAAAAGCCATAGCGAGATCCTCGAGATCACCGATACGCTTGAGATAACTTTCGAGGATTTCACGACGTGCACCTGGTCGTGCACCACTGATCGCATCACAAGCCTGAACGATGGGAGAAATGATATTGGTCATTTCGATCTCATCGTGGTGGGCTCCTACTGCATTACACACGTCGGGAATTTCTCCGTGTTTTTCACAGATCTGCATCCCGAGGATGGCGTGTGACAATTCTGATTCCTCCTCTGACACTTTACCAATATCATGGAGCAGACCGGCACGTTTGGCCATTTTTACCTGTTTTGGATTCAGGCCTAATTCAGCAGCCATGACACCACAAAGGGTGGCTGTTTCAATACTGTGTTTCAATAAATTTTGACCATATGAAGACCTGAAACGCATACGACCTACCATCTTAACGAGGTATGGTTGTAAGCCATGGATATCAAGGTCGATAACAGTTCTCTCACCGATCTCGACAATCTGTTCGTCCATTTGTTTTTTCACCTTGGCTACCACCTCTTCAATACGGGCAGGGTGAATACGACCATCAGCTACGAGTCGCTTGAGAGCGATGCGGCAGATCTCACGACGGATCGGATCGAAGCTGGAAATGACAATTGCTTCTGGTGTATCATCGACAACGATCTCTGCTCCGGTTGCTGCTTCCAATGCTCGGATGTTTCTTCCTTCACGACCGATGATCTGGCCTTTGATATCATCTGATTCAAGATTGAATACTGATACCGTATTTTCTATCGTGTATTCAGCACACATCCGCTGTATGGTTTGAATGACAATCTTTTTCGCTTCTTTCGCTGCATTAGCTTTTGCGTACGCAACGGCTTCCTTTTCAACCGCCATCGCTTGTGCTTCGGCTTTAGATCGAATAGCATCGATGAGTTGATCTTTTGCCTGAGATTCCGTGAGACGTGATATAGTCTCAAGTTCCTTGATGATCTTTTCAGTTGACTGATCAAGCTCTTCTTTACGCTTGGTCACCACTTTCATTTGCTTTTCAAGATTTTCTTTGATCGCTTTGATCTCAGATTCTCGACCCTCCAGTCCTTCAGCTTTTTCATTAACGGCATCCAGCTTCGACTTCAGGTCATTTTCTTTATTAACTACATCTACTTCGCGGTCCTTCAGTTCCAGTTTATGCTGGGCTTTTTCTGTTTCAAACTGAGCCTTCAGCTTGCCATATTTTTCTTTCGCTTCCTGGATCTTGCGGTTTTTTATGCTTTCATTCTTGGCTTCCGATTGTGCAACGATTTTTTCTGCCTTCATTTCGGCCTCGTCCAGCAGACGCTTGGCATTGAGCCGGGCTTCCTGGACTGCCAGGTCAGCCTTTTGGTTACTCTCTTCCAGTAATCGTTTTTTACCGCCTTTGATCAGGAAGGTGGCAAGTATGTAGCCAATGATTAATCCAGCGACACCGAGTCCTCCTGCTAAGATCATTTCATTCATGTCAAATAAATTTTTAGGTCAACTATGGTTACGTTGGCCAGACGGCAGAAAGGGGTGTAATATCAGCAGGAGATTAATACGTTGCCTGGGATTCGAGTACTTCTAATTGTTTCTGAATATCCAGCAATGTATTCCAGGACGTTTCATCCACCGTTTTGTGGCGGATCTTATGGTAATCAACAGCATAGGTGAGTAGCGCCATGCGGATACAATCATGGATATCCATGCGGGTAAATTCCGATTGATATTGTTTGATCCGTGCATTTATTTCTTCGATGGCATTCTTTACCAATACTTCTTCTTCCTCAGAGACTTTGAGTGGTATTTTGGTGCCGGCGATGTCTGCTTCTATTCTGTTCATACCCTATTTGTGCTCCAGCATGGCTTCGACTTGTGGGATACATTTTTCCACTTCTTTCATCAGGTGACGGATCTCTTTACGGGTTTCCGTCTTCCACTGGTCGACTCCTTTTGTTTCCTTCAAAGTATCCTGGCGTATTGTGTCCAGTTTGTTTTGTAATAATTCCTGTTGTGATTTAGCCTCTTTCAGGCTATCTGCCAATGATTTGTTTTCTGTTTCGAGTTTTTTGTTTTTATCTAAAAGCAATTGATGTGCCATCATCAGCCGTTCCAGGCGTGCCTGTATGTCATAAATGATTTCGGTTGGTGATACCATCTTGGTAAAGATAGAACGAAGTTGGGATTTTTTCGATATACAATTTTAGATATGCATAGGAGGCTGAAGATCAGGAGCAAAGGGAGAAGGGAGCAAAGGAGCAAGGGTAAAACATGAATTGTGTGTAAAGTAGAGATGTATTGCAATACGTCTCTACATCACACACAATTTATTTCCTGATCTCCGCTTTCAGCTCAGACACGAAAGCTTTCTGGATTTTTGAGAACCAGCTATCCAGGTCTTTATCGCTCAGAGTGGCTTCCTTGTTTTCAATAGTAAAGCGAAGTGCTACACTCTTGTTACCCTTCCCAACATGATCCGGATTGGCATAGACATCAAAGACGCTGATATCCGTCAACCAATGGCCCCCGTTTTTGGCGGCGACCGCATGAATCTCATCATAGGTTACCTGATCATTGATGATTATGGCAAGATCCCGCTCAACAGATGGATATTTATTAAGGTCCTCCGCTATTGTGGTAGCCTGTGATGCCAGAGCTATCAGGGTCTTGAAATCAAAATCCGCGACATAAACTGCTGAATCGATTCCAAACTGTTGAGTCCAGTGCGTATCAACCCGACCAAACCATGCCAGGTGGTGAGTTGCTACCCGAAGTTCAAAACCGTAGGCGTACCCATGTTTCTTCTCAAATGCCTGCCGGTCAATATTTTTTATTCCAAGTCTTGACAGCAATCCATTGACAGCAGACTTGATGGAAAAGAAATCAACTTCCTTACCGGTCCCGGATTGCCAATTGTCAGCGTGTTGCTGTCCGGTAAGCACCAGCATCAGGTGTTCCTGTTCCTGTGGGTTACCATTATCATTGGCATACGAACTTCCCAGTTCAAATAATCTCAGGTTATTTTGTTTCCGGTTTTGGTTCCTCCGAACAGTTTCCAGGATGGGGATGACCATCTCGGGGCGCATCAGATTGAGTGACTCGTTTGAAGTATTATGGATTGTCACCCACTTCTTGCGATCCATTCCTTCAATATCCTTATAAAACTGTGGCTGTGTCAGGGACAGGTTCATCATCTCAAAAAATCCGCGGGATGATAAAAATTGACCAATCAACCTGCGCATGCGATGCGGAGCAAACCTTGATTCAATAGCTACCGATGTCTGCATTTTTGTCGGCAATGGCACATTGACAAATCCATATACCCTGAGGATTTCTTCAATAACATCTATTTCTCGTGTAACATCTGCTTTATTCGTTGGTACAGTAATCAATGCTTTGTGATCGGATTTCTCCAGCACCTGCATATTTAATGCCCCGAGGATCCGGTAGATCTCTGATGCAGAAAATGAAATGCCTGTTTTTGCATTTAGTGTGGCAAAATTTAATACGATCTGTGCTGGTTCAATTGGCTTTGGATAAATGTCAAATACCTGCGATGTAACTTTTCCACTGCAAAATTGTGATATCAGGTCAGCTGCACGTGACAATGCTTTCACTGTGATGTTTGGATCGGATCCTTTTTCAAAACGTCGAGCGGCTTCCGTTCTCAGGTTGTGGCGCATGCTTGTGCGTCGTACATAGCCTGCATTAAAATGTGCCGCTTCCAGAAAAATCGATGTCGTAGTATTTGTAACACCTGAATGCAGTCCGCCGTACACCCCTCCAATACACATAGGCTGATGATTGGCATCGCAGATCATAAGGTCTTCATGATACAGGTTGTACGTCTGATTATCCAATGCGAGGAAAGGTGTGCCTGATGGTAATGTTTCGACTATAATCTCACGGCCAGGTATTTTATCTGCATCAAAAGCATGCAGCGGCTGGCCCATTTCATGCAGGATAAAATTGGTAATGTCGACTACATTATTAATTGTCTTGACACCAATAGCCTGCAATCGCTTCTGCATCCATTCCGGTGAAGGAGCGATCATGATATTTGAAATAAGAACACCTGAATATCTCGGACAGGCCTCTTCATTTATGACTGAGACTCTAAAAGAATCAATTTTAGTATCCGAAGTAATTGAAGGAATAGTTGGCCATTCTACTTTGAAATGTTTATCTCCCTGCACCGTAAGGTATGCACCCAGATCTTCAGCAACTCCCAACACAGACGTGGCATCTGAGCGGTTGGGTGTCAGGCCGATCTCAATAATCGTATCAGAACTGACCTGGTAATAATCACTGGCTTTCATTCCGGGCTGTACAGCATCCGGCAAAATAATAATGCCATCGTGATTATCTCCCAATCCTAATTCGTCTTCAGCACAGATCATGCCTTCGCTCAATGCACCCCTGATTTTGGAAACATTTATCTGGAATAATTTTCCGGTTTTGTCATAAAGGGTCGTTCCAGGGGTAGCAACCCATACCTTTTGACCTGCAGCAATGTTATTGGCACCGCAAACAATGGATGATGGTTTATCTTTTCCAAGATCAACAGATGTCAATGAAAGGCGATCTGCATCCGGATGTTTTTCACATGTAATGACATGTCCGGCTATGATCCCTGTAAGACCACCCATGATCGAATCACGCGATTCCATCTTCTCTACTTCCAATCCAATCGAGGTCAATGCTTCTGATAATTGATCTGGAGTCAGATCCGTTTTCAGATAATCATTTAACCATAAAAGTGATATTGTCATTTGTTATAAACTGATTTATCAATTAAAAATCAGGAAGATAAGATGAGTAATATTCAAAAGGCTGTAGAGACGCGCGCAGCACATCTCTACAGCCTTTTGAATATTACTCTTTCACTCCCGTATGTGCTGCCTGGATCACTGGAAAATTGATTCCATTAACATTGGATACAAAAGCAACAATCTCCATGTTATCAGCGACCCATGCAGGATCGAGTGTCAGGGTATATGTTTTCGAAAATGTTTGTCCACCAGAAATATTGGTTACGATAGTTTCCCCTTTTGCAGGAGTCATCATATCCCGCAATACATGTTTGTGGACGTAATCCAAAACGATACCACCAGCTTCCTGGTCATCCTGCGCATCCACAATGCCACTTTCCGTAAGCATGATGGATAATGTAATATCTCCTGACACTTCTTCTTTACCAATTCCATTTACCGTAACGACAAGTTCGCGTGTGGCATCAGTATATTCTTTAATAATGGCCAGGTCGATAGCCGGAGGTGTCTGTAGATATTGGGAAATAGCTGAAGCCCATGCGTTCGCTCCCAATTGCATTTCACCATTAAATACTGTACGATCCACAATACCTGAAGGATAACCAATAGGCGAACCGAGGTAATCAATTAATTCTTCACCTTCATCAGTACGAAGATCATAGTCACCTAATGGGAATATTGAAGGGTCTGCAAAAAACCCGGCATGAAGAGAAACAGCTACAAGGTTATCGGGAAACAAGGTCAGAAGGTTTTCAATTTCACGACTGCCTTTGGGACAATTGGTACAACCTTTTCCTGTAAACTCTTCTAACAAAATAACCCGGTCTCCTTCCGGAACGAAGGGGACGATCATTCTTCTGTTTTCTTCGCAGGAAAGAATGGCAACGGCAAAAAGCAACGCCATCAATGATTTTATATTCATGTTCCGAAATGATATATGAATTGAATTCATGTCTTAGAAATTAGAAGTCAGATTAAACTTAAATCCGCTGAAGGCTGGTTCGAGGCGGCATATACCTCCCGAACACACAATCCCTTCAACCTGTTTTACATATCGTAATGCATAACGAGTTGGACCGGCAGAATACACAACACCTGCTGTTGGAAAATGTAAATCTTTAAGTTCTCCTGCCCCATTTTCATGTTTGGGGGATATATTCCACATATCAGATACTTCAAAAATCCAGTGGGGTGAAATTGAAAATTCTTCTAAAAAGTAAAGCCAGCTTCCAAAGTCCTGGTCGGTGGACATGTACTGTAATTCTGTCCTTGATGATCTTTTCTGATCAAGTTTCACAAGATAATCGAGGTAAGGTGTAACGGCCTGAACGGGCGGAACTCCAGGTTTTCCTTCAAATAATTCCTGGTCATATTTCTGATACTGCACACCTGTGATCAACGTCCATTTGCGAGGTTTCCTCCAGGTGACCTGTGTGTAGACTTCACTGTAGATGTCCGGGTTTTCTTCTTCTTTTGGCCTGTTGATATTAGATACATTTACCAGTACACTTAGATTTTTATTGATAGCATATCGTACATCGATCTGAAATGCTTCTTCATTCAGATCTTGTGTGGCAGGACTATAACGGGCTGTGAGACGGTATGTGTTGATGCGTGACATGGGTGGCAGGAAATTGATCATGCCCCGGTTGAGAGTTACGAATGGATCTGTACGGAAACGAAAATTACTGGTCCGTTTATATTGACCAGAGATACCCAGACCTCCCCCGGCGTATGACAATGATGTGAATGCCATATATCCATCATCAAGCACAAATTTTCCGATCGTTTGTCCACCTGTCCAAAGTGTACGTGATGCATACGTATCAAAGAAAACTTCTTCTGACTTGATTGCACCTTCAATATACCATGTAAATCTTCCAACGGATAATGTATTATAAATCGTCGCAGCAATATTATTGAATGGTGCTTCAGGTATAAAGTCTTCAGGTGTATACTGTGCCAATGCACCGGCCAGTGCATCCATCTGTTGATCAGATAAAGTCTTGTGAATAATTCCGGCACCGGGAGCAATAGAAACCTTGCTTTCTCCAAAGGATTTAAATCCTTCGATGCTGAGGCCTTTCAGGAAGGAAGGATAGAGATCAAAAATATTTTTCTGGCGTCCCACCATCCCCTTGATCATCCAGTTAGGCGAAAGCTCATAGTTAGCCCGCACACCTACTAAGGCATTGTCGATAAAAAGGGCACGCTCCTCATATGATTTAAAAATGGCGCCGCTGCCGATCTGGTCGTAGATGTGACCTCCCCTGATGTAAAGTTTTCCGATCTGCTTGCCGATGTACCAGTGGCCCAGGCCCTGGGCTGTGTAGGAATCGGTTGGATTCAAAAGACTGGAATTGGCAAAAAGGTCATAGCGGACACCCAAATCGAAGCCGTATAACTGGGCCCTCAGGGTCAACCAGTTGTCAGTTCCGATCTGCTGATGCTCATATTGTGGAGTATTCGCAGCCCCTATTTCCTCGTCCCGCATGTAAAAGTTTACATTAGATTCGATGCTGCCTGACAGGCTGATCTGCTCCTGTGACCACCCGGACCAAGCCAAAAGGCAATAAAAACAGGTTATTAGGGTACGATTGGCCTTCATGATACTTGTTTGGATTAATGATTCGTTAAATGGAGTCAATTCCATAACCATCTGGCGTCAAAAATAGATATTTGAGTGCGTGATGACCAAGCTAACATTTTGGTTTCCAGCACGAATTATTCCTTCTAAAAATTTTTATTGTGAAAAACATTGTAAGCATCCTCCTTGTAGCGGCCATTTTCCTGTCATTTACCCATCCGGTAGAGAAAAAACTACCCAATGTGACAATAGCTGATCTGCAGGGAAAACCAGTTAATATCCAGGAGTTTGTGGGAACCGGGAAGACGACGATCATAAGCTTTTGGGCTACCTGGTGTGCGCCATGTAAACGCGAACTTGATGCCATTTCTGAGTTGTACCCTTCGTGGCTGGCTGATTTTGATACCAAACTGGTTGCCATCACGATTGATAATGCAAGAGCACTGACACAAGTAAAACCACTGATCCAGGAGAAAGGCTGGGAGTTTGAGGTATTAGTTGACAGCAAACAAGAATTACAGCAGGCACTGAATTTCCAGGCTATACCACAGACCTTTGTGGTAAACAAGCACGGAGTCATTGTCTATGAGCACTCTGGTTATACGCCGGGTGATGAATATGAGCTGGAGAAAATCATTAAAGGATTAGCGGGTAAGTAGGCTCAGCTTTACGTAAAGCATTTTCATTTGAAAAAGTTTGTTTTCTTCGGGCGTCATGATGGCATAAAAGCCGTATTTCTTTCTATTAAGACTTCTTTGCTTTCAGAAATTTATTATATTAGAGAGTCATTCACGATTACGAATAAAGCAAGATCTTTTTCATACCTACTTCCTGCCTTTACTCCAAACCTCACTTACTTATTTCGTCAACGACCACCAGTTGAGAAACGGAACGAGACATTTTTATTGAATAGGATTTTTGAAAATAGTTATAGATGAATCAACCTGTTATTGACCTGCAGGAAGCGCTGCGGGAATATTTTGGGTTCAATCAGTTTAAAGGGGACCAGGAAGCCATCATAGAAACGGTGATGGAGGGAAAGGATTGTCTCGTCATCATGCCAACGGGCGGAGGCAAGTCATTGTGTTACCAACTGCCAGCACTGATGATGGAAGGAACAGCCATCATCATATCTCCACTTATCGCCCTGATGAAAAACCAGGTCGATGCCATTCGCGGTTATAGCGAAGGAGATATCATTGCCCATTTTCTAAACTCATCACTTGGCCGCAAAGAAATTGCGCAGGTGAAAGAAGACATCGCGAGTGGTGCTACCAAACTATTGTATGTAGCCCCTGAAACGCTGACTAAAGATGAAAATCTTGAATTCTTCAGCAATGCAAATATTTCTTTTGTAGCGATTGATGAAGCGCATTGTATCTCGGAGTGGGGACATGATTTCCGTCCTGAGTATCGCAATATCCGCGCCATGATCGACCGTATTGGCACGAACATACCTGCTATTGCTCTCACTGCCACTGCAACACCAAAAGTTCAGACAGATATCATCAAGAGCCTGGACATGCGTGGTGAAAGGACGTTTATCTCCAGCTTCAACCGGCCTAACCTGTACTATGAGGTTCGGCCCAAGATCAACAAGGAGCAGACAATTAAAGAAATCCTGCAGATCCTTAAGAAAGCAGGTAATCCATCCGGTATCATCTACGTACAAGCCCGCAAGACAACGGAGGAACTGGCGGAGATGCTCAGGCTGAATGGAATCTCCGCTGCACCTTATCATGCAGGTATGGATTCCAAATCACGGGCACAGGTACAGGATGCATTTCTTGGTGAAGAAGTAAGTGTGATCTGTGCAACCATTGCCTTTGGTATGGGCATTGACAAACCCGATGTACGCGTTGTCATACATTATGATATCCCAAAGAGTATAGAAAATTATTACCAGGAGACTGGACGTGGTGGACGTGATGGATTAGAAGGATCATGTTATTCATTTTATGCACCCAAGGATATCTACAAACTTGAAAAATTCCTGCGTGATAAACCTGTTGCGGAACGTGAGATGGGTGGTCAGTTGCTGGAGGAAGTTGTGGCATATGCCGAGACCAGTGGTTGTCGCAGAAAATTCCTGCTCCATTATTTTGGAGAAGAATATGATGATAGCCAATGTGATGGCATGTGTGATAACTGCCGTTATCCGAAAGAGAAACATGAAGTAAAAAATGAAGTCAAGGTGGCTCTTGAGGTTGTAATGAGATTAAAAGAAAGTTATTCTACCAAAGTCATTGTTGATTTCCTCGTTGGAAAGGGGAGCAAGGAGATGGTTGAGTTTGAGTTTAATAAACTCGAAGGATATGGGTCGGGAACAGAAAAAGGTGAGGTTTTCTGGTATTCAATTTTAAGACAGGCATTGTTAGCAGGTCTGTTGGAAAAAGAAATTGAAAACTATGGAGTGCTTAAAGTCACGGCACAAGGCAAGGCATATATTCAAAAACCCAAGAGCCTGAAGATCCCGATCAATCGTGATTTTTCAATTGAAAAAACAGAATCTGATGCACCCACTAAAATGGTAGCATTGGATGAAGTGCTTGTAGCACAACTTGAAGATCTGAGGAAACGGGAAGCGAAGAAAAAAGGTGTGCCTACGTGGGCAGTATTCCAGGATGTTTCAATACAGGAGATGGCCACCAGTTATCCTGTCAATATGGAAGAGCTTTCGAACATCAGTGGTGTTTCATTGGGTAAAGCTCAGAAGTATGGAAAAGCGTTTGTCGAGCTGATCAAAAAATATGTGGACGATAATGAAATAGAACGACCTTCAGATTTCATTGTCAGACAGGTGGCGAATAAATCCCGGACGAAAGTCCAGATCATCCAATCGATTGATCGTAAGATGCCATTGGAAGATATCCAGCGCACCAATTCGCTTACCCGTGATGAATTACTTGAAGAACTGGATATAATTGTAGGTAGCGGAACAAAGCTTGATCTGCAATATTATCTGGATAGCCTGATCGATGAAAGTATCCAGGAAGAGATCTATGAATATTTTATGCAGGCACAGACAGATTCGTTCCTGGAAGCATATCATGCGCTGAAGGAAGATGATATCACGGCAGAGGAGATACAGTTGGTGAGAATTAAATTTTTATCGGATATCGCGAATTAAAGGAGCATCCTTCGACCTGCCAGCCTTCATCCTCGTGCTACAGCTCAGGAACCGGGAAGAAAGGAAGAGAGGAAGAAAGGACAAATCAATTTTTGATTTTTGACTTTTGATTTTTGATTTGAATTCTTTTCTTGAACCTTAGAAAACGCTCAGTACACGTTTTGGATCCTGATACTTTTAATTCTTCAAAATAAGTTTTGGATTTTAGGATATTAACCGCTTAACTTCTAACTCTCTCACTTTTCTCACTCTCTCACTTTTCTCACTCTCTCACTTCTCTCACCTTCTCACTCTCTCATGATCCAGAAGATACATATCATCAACGGACCAAATCTCAACTTGCTTGGACGCAGGGATCCGGAGGTGTATGGATCTGTTTCGTTTACAACATACCTGGAGGACCTGCACAAAAAATATCCTGAAGGATTGTTGCACTATTTCCAGACGAATCATGAAGGTGCGATCATTGACTATCTCCACCAGGTTGGTTTTGATGAGGGAACAGGCATAATTCTGAATGCAGGAGGATATACACATACATCGATTGCTTTACGTGATGCAATCAATGCTATTTCAGCACCTGTTGTAGAGGTGCATATTTCCAATATATACGAACGTGAATCTTTTAGGTCTGTAAATTACCTGAAAGAAAAATGTATTGCTTCTTTTGTAGGTGAAGGTCTTGACGGATATAGAAAAGCAATTGATCACCTGATCAATCTCTGACAGCCACAAACTATTGGGCAGCGGAAAGATTTTTAAGTTCGTCTTCTGACAAATACATTTTTTTGATTTTCACCATGGGGCCCGGACATACTGACTTGTGACAATTCATACAGGTTTCAACCATGGTCTGGTATGCTTGTGGACGTTCCACATCATCAGCGTTGCGGAGTCGTTCTACAGAAGCTTCATAAGCTTTCGCAAATAATACATACTCTGTAGATTCATTTTTTCCTGCCTCCGTAGGTTTTGCAGAATGGATCTTTTCGTACGCGATATTAAATTTTACAGGATTCCCGGCAAGGATCTCTTCTTTGGTTGTCATGCCTTCATCAAACATGGCTCTCATCAATAAGGCCA
>JANPKZ010000218.1:0-36544 GCA_031426295.1 Saprospiraceae bacterium | reverse complement strand
AGGAAATGCAAAATGCATTATTGAACAACCTTTCAAAAAGTCGTGCTGTTGTCATTATTACTGCAGAACAGATGTCATCTTTTGCAGGAAATATGCTGGCTTTGAAAAATAATAAAGGTGAAGAACTGATGGTCATGTCTGCGCGTGTATCCATGTGCTTGTCTAATGACCAGCGAAGAGAGATTGAAAAATCCTGCCGGATTGTGGCCACACCTATCAATACCATTGAGGATGTTGGGGGAGGAAGCGCCCGGTGTATGATTGCCGAGATTTTTCTTCAACCCAAATAAATTAAGATCAGTACCTTATCGACCATTAAAACAGGAATTATGCGTCATATTTTTTACACTCTCCTTCTTACCCTTCTTGCTTTCGAGGCCCAGTCTCAAATTGTCATCAATGAGATCAGCTATAATCCTCCGGAGTCAGGGAATGATTCCCTGGAATATATTGAGATCTACAATGCTGGCAATCAGCCTGTTGACCTAACCGGGTATCATATTGACGGGGCTGTGGAAGACACCTTTCCGACGGTTCAGCTTGCCGCTGGCGGCTACTTCGTCACTGCGATCAATGCAGGAGCGATGCAGTCGGTATTTGGAATTACCACCCACCAATGGTCAGGGGGCGCGTTGAATAACACTGGAGAAAGTATCATCCTACTGGATGCCAACGGCGACCTGGTGGACAGCGTGAGATATGCTGACACAGATCCCTGGACCTCGGAACCAGATGGCAACGGTCCATCTTTGGAACTTATCGATGTTGCTCTGGATAATAATGATGGTACCAATTGGCAATTCAGTGGAGCGGGAACAGGTGTTGTCATCAATGGAAATGAAGTGGCAGGAACTCCCGGTGCAGCTAACTCAAGTGGAGGCTCCTCAGGTCCTGCAGTTACCGTTAACCTGGCAGACCTCTCCTTTGAACCGCCTCATGTCGTGGTGGCTATAGGAGATTCAGTTAGGTGGGTCAATGCTGGAGATCAATTTCATAATGTGAATGGCTCAAAAAATACGTATCCTGATAATCCGGATGATTTTTTAAGTGGTGCGCCTGAAGTTGGCCCATGGCAATTTGATTTTGAATTTACAAATCCGGGACTCAATAATTATCAATGTGATCCACACGTATTCCAGGGTATGCGTGGAACGGTTTCCGTGTATGACCCCAATTCCTACACTGAATTCCCGCTGCAACATTTGCGTCTGACAGATGGTGTTAATGGTCAGCACATTTTTGATGGTGTACCGACCACTATTACCGGAACTGTACATGGCATTAATTTCCAACCCACTGGTTATTCATTTTATGTGATCGATGACAATAATGTGGGGATCAATGTTTTTTCATTTGATCCGGGTGCATACGTTGTCAATGAAGGAGATGAAGTAATTATCAATGGTGTGATAGACCAGTTTAATGGTTTGCTTGAGATCATTCCTGACGAAATCACAGTCCTCTCCACAAATAATCCTTTGGTAAGTCCAACCCTCATTGATCGGGTAACTGAAAGCGTTGAGGGGAGTCATATAGCTTTATCATTATTTACCATTGATAGTATTGTCGCTACGGGTGCTACAGGTTTCAATGTGTATGTGACGGGTGAACAGGGAGATAAAGTATTGATCCGGGTTGATTCAGACTCCGGTATCAGCGAAAAACAAATACAGAATTCAAATGCTGTGCGCGGTATAGGTACTCAATTCGATAACAGTTTTCCTTTTACAGGAGGATATCAGTTGCTCGCACTTGAATTTACATTTATCCAGGGTGTTCCTACACTTGACGAATCCTCTATCCTCATGAGTCCAAATCCCGTCAAAGATGAGCTGACATTAAAAACAGATTTCAGCATATCTGATGTGGGATTGTATTCAATGCAGGGTGTTCAGGTGGTGTCAGCGAAAGGCCAGGGACAGGAATCTACGATCGATGTATCCTCATTACCGGCGGGTGTGTATGTCGTACATGCTGTTACGAATGTAGGTATCTGGAAGTCACGCGTATTGATTTTCCGTTAAACGGTATTTGCTAAAAAAGTATCACGATACAAAAGGATAAATTCTTCTTTTCGTTTCAGCTTGTATTGCATGATCCAGCGCGGATGGGGTAGGGGAACTACCCTCTTCCACCAATGGTATTTTGCATTCAATGACTCCAGATAGGTGAAGTTTTTTCCCTGACCCAGGCAAAATACCGCATCACGATCGGCACCGAATTGAATTTGTGTATCAATATTTTCTGTGATGTAATCAGCTAATAAAACTGATAAGGCTTTGTCGTCGTAATAATTGTAATTTTTTCCATGCCGCACAAAACCTAACGGGCTTAATGAGGTGATATAATACGTATGGAAAAACTGATCAGGCCCTCCACAGGCATCAATCATATCATATACAAATACACTGGATAATTCCTGGCGTTTTTGAAAAGAATTTTCAATGCCAATTTTTTCAAGACGGATCGGATCCGTAAATGGTACACCGGTAATACCAGCCCCAAATCGTCCGGGATTGATCCCCAGAATAAATTTTCTGGGACCAGGATCTAAATAATACCTCGAGTAGAAATCCGTCATGCAACGACGGGTTTCTTCGTCTTCATAGGGCATAATCCATTCGACCTCATTCGGTAACGAAAATGGTGGTTGCAGACTGAACTGATAGTTTAATACGTTATTGGCAAATGTACTTTTCGAGGGACTACTCATGAAGGATGTAAATTCGTGGATCGGTTTGACGAAATAAAGCAAAGTTCACACGATACCTGGTAATCATTTTACAAGGCTCAAGATTGAAAACCATATGATGTTCATCAAAATTTTAATTGCAGTTTTTTTTCTTGCAGAATCCAATTGTCAGCCTCAAAAGGGCAACATTTCTAATGAGGAGCCTAAATCAATAGCGGAGGAATCGACTGGTAATCAATCGGGGGAAAATGCAAAGACAAAACGATCGCTGCAGGAAATTTGCCTTTTACCAGCTCTATTACCGGAATGTTCAGGAATGGTCGCACTGGATGCCAATACGCTGGTGGGTAACAATGACAGTGGCAATAAACCTATACTATATGTCTTTTCCCCTAAGGATCCTGAAAAAGTGAAGACTGTGAAAGTGCTGGGAGTTGAAAACAATGACTGGGAAGAACTGGCTTCGGATCAGGATCATGTATATATCGGTGATACCGGCAATAATGCAGGAACGCGGAAAAACCTGATGATCTACAAGGTGAAAAAAGAAGATTTGCTGACGAAAAACGAAGTGACTCCGGAAATCATACGGTTTGTGTACAAGGATCAGGTGTTCCCAACAGGAAAAAGACATAATTGGGATTGTGAAGCATTTGTTTGTATCGGAGACAGTCTGTACCTGTTTACCAAAAATCGTGGTGATTTTCGATCCAATGTTTGCGCAATTCCGAATACGCCGGGAAAATATGAAGCAACCATCCTGGATACGTATGACAGTCAGGGGCTCGTCACAGGTGCTGATTTTACCATGAAAGGAAATAAGGGCGAGCTTGTCCTGATCGGATATGTCGGCAAGGATAAAGGCTATTTACCATTTGTAATTCATTTCAGCGATTTTGAAGGAACTGATTTTTTCAGTGGGAAATCCGATCGCTGGGTGAATGATAAGAATCTGCAGACTGAATCAATATTTTTCCATTCTGCCGAGGAGGTCTGGATTACGAATGAAGAAGAACATGGTGATGTTGGCTATGTATTTTCATTAAGGCTTTGATGACGCTTGTGATATACCGGACACTGGCGGAATTCCTGAGGAAAATTTCCCATAATTGATATTATGTTAAATAGGAATTATTGAGGGCGCATCCCCAATAAATTAGTCTACATCGCCTTTACAGGATACTATTCCCCGCTTATCTTCCCGTCTTGTAAAACAACCCTCCGACGTGAAAAAAACAAGCATCTGTCCAAAGTGTAAATCTTCTGATGTAATACGACTTCCTACTTCGAAGTTAAATACCACCAGCATGATCCAATTAAACGAATGGGGAACGCATTACGGATTCTTTGACCGCTATGTGTGCATCTCTTGTGGTTTTATTGAGGCGTACGCGAACTTTGATTTGCCGGGCTGGCAAAAGTGGATTGAGAAAATGGAAAAGGAAAATAAGCTTGACTCAGATTTTGTCTGATCCTAACAGCTTACAGTTTTACACCACTTCAATTGCAAACGCACCTTTGATTTTCATGTGGCCAATGGGCATGGCATTCAGGTTTTCAGACGAAAGTAACATTTCGATCAGGTTACGATCTTCTGGATCTACGGCAATCAATAATCCACCACTGGTCTGTGGATCACACATAATAGTTTTAAAGGATTCATGAGCAAGTTTAACATCCTTCCCATAACTTGAATAATTCCGGTTTGTCCCCCCGGGTATGCAGCCATTTTCTATGTATTTCAACACCTCCGGATCAATCAGCGGTATGTCCTGGAAACGAATAACGGCAGTTGTTTCACTTGCCCTGCACATTTCAATCAGATGTCCGGCAAGACCAAAACCCGTAACATCGGTCATGGCATGGACGCCTTTTATTTTTCCCAGCCTCTCCCCTACAGTATTCAATCTCTGCATCCAGGATACGTTCATCGATTCATGACTCGCTTCAAGAATTCCTTTCTTTTGTGCGGTTGAAAGAATGCCTATACCTAACGGTTTTGTAAGAAATAATAAATCACCAGGGCGTGCACCTCCATTCTTTTTAATATGATCTACTGCAACCCGACCCGTAACTGCCAGTCCAAATATTGGCTCTGGGGAATCAATACTATGACCACCCGCTAATGGAATACCTGCTTCACGACATATTTCCTGGGCGCCCCTGATGACCTCCCCCGCAACTTCCGGTGATAATACATTGACAGGCCATCCCAGAATGGCAATAGCCATCAACGGACTTCCTCCCATAGCATAGATATCACTGATCGCATTAGCAGAAGCAATTTTTCCAAAGGTGAATGGATCATCTACAATCGGCATAAAAAAATCAGTTGTACTTATGATCGCAGTCCCATCACCCAGATCCATCACAGCTGCATCATCCCGCTCAGCATTTCCGACTAGCAATCCCGGATACGAACCTGGAATACTGTGCACATTGCTCAATATCGTATCCAAAATTTCTGGTGAAATTTTGCATCCACATCCGGCACCATGGCTATACCTGGTAAGAAAAACAGTTTCCAGTTCAGATGAATTTGTCATTATAATTTTAATTTATGTAAATTAATATAATTTATTGAATATCAATAAATTATATTAATATTTTTGGGATAATTTCTGGGCTGCTTCCAAAACATCATCACATCCATCAATATATCTCAACTGATCTTGATTCCAGCTTTCAATCTGAAAAGTATAGGTTTTATCATAGTACCTCAATGCTATATCTGCAGCTGTACGCAGATCGTGTTCGTCCAATGCTTTCATGGCAATTTGAAAATCCAATCCACCTAAACGTTTTTTGATCTTTATAAAAGCCTCCTTCAAGACTTCCACATCCGTATCCTTTGAATAATATTGTAAAGCCCGATCCAGTCTTATATCCCTGTCCACCTCAATGCTGTATAAAACAGAGCCTCTCATTTTCCACCACAATGCTTCGGGTATATGATTTCGACCTATGCTCCGGGATTCGTTTTCAAGCCAGATGGGTTTAGAAGGATCACATTTTAAAAATGCTTCGTAAAGGTTATTCTCAAATTGCTCATTCGGCAGTTGGCTGATCTCCCCAATCGTACCAAATGCACTACCCTTGTGATGTGCTATTTTTTCAAGATCTACAATCTGGTGACCCAGATCCGATAACGAATACAGGATTTCTGTTTTTCCCGAACCTGTGCTTCCCCCCAATATTTTTAGCTGCAGTGGAGTATTTGCAAAATATTCAATCAATGATTGCCTGTAGGCTTTATAGCCTCCCTCCAGACGTGATACATTCCTTCCAGAAAAATTAAACAGCCACTGCATAGCTTCACTACGTTTGCCACCACGCCAGCAATGCACTACCGCCTCTTTTTCTGGTTGAACATGTTTTGAAAGTTCGGTCAGGTAATCAGCAAGCTTTGCACCTGCAATACGAAACCCTTCATCCAGTGCCACCGCAGGATTTTGTTGAGTATACAATGTGCCTACCCGGGCTCTTTCTTCATCTGTGAACAATGGAATATTGATGGCACCTGGAATATGCCCCGTATGATATTCACCTGGTGAGCGTACATCAATGATCTGGTATTGTCGTACATCAGGCAGAAGGCCCCGAATATTTTTCAATTCATTCATGCCCGGTAAAGATACACGGGTATAAAAACAAAAAAGGAAGCTAACTTCTTAGCTTCCGTTAACAAAAGACCAGATTAGTATGAAAAAACTCTACTTTCGATTGTATAGATTCAGTCGGTTGCGACAATATCAGAACGTCTGGAATGATGCAATGGTACTGCAACCATGGCCGAAACCACGAACCAATCTACTAATGAATCTTTTTCTTCGACAGAGTAAATGCGGGAGATGATCAGGCCCGGTCCAATACATTTAGTATTGCCATTGATCCTGGTATTGCATAAATAAAAGTGCTGTATTGTATGCATCATCATTGGCGCGATGCGGTGTTCCTTCAAAATCAATTTCACTATGCTCCAGTGCTTTCAGCAGACCAACTTCTTTGCCTAATTGGTTCATGGCAGCATATTGCGATTTCAGATTAATGCTCTTTGGCAAAGTGCGAATATCAATGTCATGTGCGCGACATTCATCAGCGATGATAACCATGTCCTTAGCGCCCCACGTACAAATGAGTTGCGGTTGATCAAGTGAATCCATCCAGTCTAAAAACTCCGGAAATACCACATCAAATTTTTTAGCCTTATCCACCTGGTTTTGTGTGATGGTTGTCAGCTCCGTACAGTATGCTGATAAACGTGGATGATGTGTGGGCCGGATAAATCGTTGATATTGATCCACCCACTCCCTATAACCATTGACACAAAAGGCAGCCAGTTCGATGACCTCCTGTACACGGTTCATATCATTACCCTGCCAGCATGTCGCCTCGAGGTCGAGAATAATAAAATTCATACTTGTGTGTGCTTAGACAGGTTCCTGTAATTTATCCTGTGCTTCGTGGATCTTGTCCGGATCCCAGCTGATCATATCCTCCAGCCCATATCCGGATAATCGATTTTGATAATAATATACCAGGAGTGGATTTTTAGGAACTACATTGTCCTGGTTGCCAAACTTCAGAGGCAGTACTGCATGAAATGTTCCGAGGTGTTTAATACCATGTCGAATTGCAGCCTCCAATTCAAGTGTATGGAGTTCTGTCTGAACACGGATCTTTCCTTCTTTCTCCATCTGCTTCAGGATCATCAGGAATTTATTATACGTTTCACGGAATAACGGGTACGGAATGGATAACATATCAATGGGTAGGCGCAGCATCGCGTATAAATCCATTGACGGATGTATTTTTCGCATCAGCTGAAAAGCTGTGAACGCAGCTAAATGACTTGTAAGTGTAACATAATAGCGCTCATAATTTTCAACAACTTTTTCCGCCAGTTTTCGCGTGTATACAGATTCCCGTTGACGATTAGCTTCGATCTTTCCATGTAATGAGAAAAATTCGCGGATATCAACAATCTGACCACGTTCATCCACACTCCTCGCCTGTCCATCAAGTGTATAACCAAGCACATCTATAGGTTCACCAAATGACAAATGGATCTCGCTGGATTGTGAGAAAAATTTCCAGGCAAATGATAAAATACTTCTGACAGAAAGAATTTTTTTACCACTGCCGACATATTTTTCTTCCCCGGTAGATTTCAGATGACTGTTAATCAGAGCTTGTGCTTCAAGTGTACAATGATAACCGATGATCATCGGCACCACGATGATCTTTTGATCCCGACCACTTTCATAAATGGAACGCTGTGCGGACAACAAGGAATTTAGGAGTCCATATTTTAATTCACGTTCTATTGCACCTGATCTTGATCTTGTACCACCAGGAAAAAACAAACTGTTGGTGCCTCGCTCAAGCATCACCTGTGACATAAACTTGAGGCTGTCAAGGTAAACGGGATTTTTCTTTCGCCTGTCCACTTTATATGCTCCAAGACGCGTCATATAAAATGCAAATAACTCGGATTCGTACAGGTTCAGACCTGCTCCATACGAAAATGCAGGAAGTCCCACCACCGAATCAAGTGCATACCCGATCATGATACTATCGAGGTTGGAAAGATGGGTGGGCAAGATCACCACCGTGCCATGTTTAAACATATTGCGTACATGATCGACATCACCCTGCAGGCGAATCCTCTCATACAACTGCAAACGTGTGCTCCATAACCGGCGGAATTTTTTTCCTGCTGCGGCATTTAGCAAACGTTTAAAAAATATGGTTAGAAATTTCCTGGCAAAAAGAAACGTACTCTCTTTAAAATTCCCCGCAATCTCAGTTGTATATCGATGAATAATCCGTCTGAGGAGCTCAATATTATTTTGCAGCTTGACATCGGGCTTGTTTTTTTCGTTTGATGTGACTTCGCTCCGTACCCTTTTCCAGAATTGCTCTTCATTCGGTGGATCCACTTTCCAGGGATTCTCTTTCAGGCGGATCAATTCAAGATAACTCACACGTGAGATCAGGTCCCCGATACGGTCTCCGTGTTTCTCAAGTATATGTTGCAGCGTTTGTTCATCCACTGTATCAATAAGACCTTCCCTGTCCTCATATAGCTTGTGTATGGGCCAATCCTTTATATCGGGCATCAGGGGTGGATAGATCTTCATATTCTTCTTCACAGGGATTGATTCTTAAAACTCTCATTCAATTTATGGATGTAATCCAGGATTTCCTGTCGTCCGATATCTTTAACGCTGCTGGTAACTATTGTTGGAGGCATCGCCTCCCACTCTGTAAGCATGGCTTCTTCGTAAGCAGCAAGGGAATTCGTCAGCTCCATGGGCTTCAGTTTATCCGATTTGGTAAAGAGGATACAGAAAGGAATACCTTTTTCACCCATGTAGTTCATGAACTCCCGATCATTTTCGAGGCGTTTGTGACGGATATCGATCAGCAGGAAGGTACAAACGAGGTTTTGGCGGCCCATAACATATCCATCGATCATTTCAGACCATTGGCCCCGTGTGGTCTTTGATATGGCTGCAAAACCATATCCTGGCAAGTCTGCCATCATCCACGGGGACTCTTCTGTAACCTTAAATAGGTTGATGGATTGAGTTTTACCCGGTTTTTTTGATGTACGGGCTATTTCGTCTCTCCCGGTTATATAATTGATGATGGAGGATTTGCCCACGTTCGACCGTCCGATAAAACAGTATTCTGGTTCGGGCAGCATAGGGCATTCGCTTACACTCTTGTAACTGCCTACATAATGAATGTCTAGGGTGGTTTCCTGCATGATACGATGAACGTAAGTATTAAATCGGGGTTAAATTTACAACGATAAGCCCCTGTGACGTAATCCGGGTGTAATTAAGGCGTTACTTTTGACATAATGAATCTTTATTATATGCATAACAAAGGGCTCATGATGAAGTTTGTATTGATCGTAGGCATCCTCGTAGTGGGTTCTATGTCCATTCAAGCTCAGATTCGTCCGGGAATTAAGTTTGGCCTTTCCACTCCCGATGTACAACCAGAAGATTTTGTTGTAACTGATGATCAGGGTGTTGATCTGTATCGTGTATTTGTTGATAAAGCCCGCTACGGATTACATGGCGGTGTATTTATACAAATGCAGTTGGGCGGGTTTTTTATTCAGCCCGAAGTTTTATATAATTCCACGAATTTTAAATATGGCATCGATTCCCTTATTAATGGGAATGGTACTAACTTCTTTACTGACACCTACCGTAATATTGATTTTCCCGTAATGCTTGGCTTAAAAACAGGTGCTGTTCGATTAGGCGGTGGTCCTGTAGGACATTTATTCCTGGATAGTGACAGTGGCTTTAAAGATTACGAGGATTCAGGTTTTGAGGGTTTTGTAGATGATCTGACCTGGGGTTGGCAGGCAGGAGTAGGTCTTGATTTCTGGAAATTGCATATTGATGTGCGATATGAAGGCAATTTTTCAAAATTAGGTGAACAAATCACTTTCTTCGGTGACGAGTATGATTTTGCAACAAATAATAATCGATTGATCGGATCATTTGGTTTTTCATTCTGAAATTATCAGGGTTTACCATATATAATAATTTTGTAACGCATTTCAAAAATTTTGTAACTGATTATCAGGTGTGTTAAATATGTGAAAAAATCACATTATCTTAGGCATCTGGCAAAACAATTAAGGGGTTATAGAACGTTACGTGTTTAAGATTCACACATAATCGACTATTCAATGAAAAATCTATTAATCCTGACTACCCTCTTAATATGTTCTGTGGCAAAATTACAAGCCCAGGATGTCAAGATGACATTTAGCGCCGGTGTGTCACCACAACAAAATCCTGCATCACATCACATTTTTGTTAATCGTTCTTCACCACGTGATGAATTTACGTTTGACCTCGCCCAGGTGAAAGCTTCATACTATATCGGTGCGGGAGCGAAATATGATCTGAAGCCATTCTTCCTTGCTGCAGAAGCACAATACAACAAACGTGATTATATCTACACGATATCCTACACATTTCCTGGATTCGGTCGTTCAGAACAAACTGAATTATTGACTGAATCTATGAATGTGATCAATCTTCCACTTACACTGGGTGTTGATCTTGGCATTGTAGAAGTGACCAGTGGTTTTTTACCGCAAATGATCTTATCAAATGATTCTGATCTGGCTAACCTCAGCGGATATTCTCAGAAACTAGATTTCATGAGATTAGGAATGCATTCAGGTATTGCTGCAAACATTAATGATCTCAGAGTCGGTATTAGCTGGCAAATGGATTTTAATAATTATGCAGACCACGCATACATACGTGAACAAAATTTATCGTTACAAGGAAGATCAACACGGATGTTAGGAACAATATCCTACATATTCTAACAGAGTATAAATACTCAAATAAAAAAGCCGGAAGAGAAATCTCCCGGCTTTTTATTTGAGTCAACATTGCAATTATTTCATCTGGGTCAATAGCAATGAGTCAGACAATCGATCCAGCATTTTAGGATCGGTTTGTGTTTCGATCAGTTTCGCAGTCTCTTTTGCACGCGCAGCTATCCAGGCAGCCAGCTGTTTATTTTTTCCACGATCCATTCGTTCTGTAAAATATTCTGCTGCATCTGATGTAATTTGAGTCAGATATTCCATGTATTCTTTTCGGGTCTTGTCGGTTCCTTTTCGCAGGATGGAGATTAAAAACCGGTTACCATTAAATGTATTGATATCTTCCTGTACATCGGCGACATCATCATTGATCTCGGTAATGATATCATAATATTTCCAGGAAGATTCTTTCCACATGTCTTCCAGTTTTGGTTCCGCTTTATAGATTAAATGGCGAATGAGGCGTACATCACATGACTTTGTGGTATAGAATTTTTTCATGGACTCTTTCGTGGGCCATTTATTATCACGGCAATTCCGTTCTATCTTTTCATACGCTTCGATCTCCTCTACTAATTTGTCAATCTTCTTTTTACTATACCCCATGGTAGAGAGTGACTCGCGAATAGGTTTCCAGAGCGTTGCAATTTCTTTTTTATTCAATTCCCATTGACTTTCGAGATACGCATCGAGCATATAAATCTGGAACTGAACATGGATCAGATCATTTACAAAATTTTTGTTTTTGTCTAATCCGGATGCTTTCAAAAGGTCGGTAAGACGTCGATATGTAAAGAGCATCGATATCTTTTCGATGGTCGCTTTTTTCACCGGGGTTTTCCTGGTAGCCATATAAATAGGTATAAAATGAAGGTAAAATGAGTTCAGTATTGAAGACTAACAAACTGAATCATATAGACGTGGGGACATGATCAAAGCCTGCTTGAGCGTTTAAAATTAGTAAAGACTTCGTTAAAGCAATGTAAATTTTGCCCTTGTGCCCTACTCGACCTTAACCAGACGTCTTGTTGTAAGCTGATCGTTGACTGTAAACATGATGAAATAAGTACCCGGAGGGAATGCCACCAGTGCCAGTTCACCTCTGAATCTATCATTATATCTGCCTAATGCGCCCCATACTACTGGCTCACCTGAAGATGTATAAATCGTATACCTGACGATCGTTTCTTCTGTTGGAAATACTGCTTCTACCTGGTAAACTCCATTGCCTGGATTAGGTTGTATTTGGATAAAGTGTTCTCCTTTAATATACCTGGTTGATACAGAACTCTGGACGTTCACCGTATCCACTCGTTCGCAACCCGCACTGTCGCGGGTGGTAATGATATATTGACCAGGCTCAAGCATCGTAAAAGATGAGTCCGGACCAAAATCACTTCCATTAATGCTGTATGTGATACTCCCAAGCCCGTTTATGGCTGTAATGTGGATTTCTCCAATGTCCCCAGGGTTAGCTGCTACGGTAATGACCATCGTTTCTAATTGACAGGTTAGTATGAGAAATGATGATGAATCGATACAGCCGGCTCCATCGCGGGCATACATCGTATATGCACCTGGTGCGAGGTCAGCAAACAAGTTGGTTGGCTGATAATTAAATCCATCCAGACTGTATTCAATATCTCCGAGGCTATTAGAAACTTCTCCCAGGGCCCATCCGTCATTTTCTCCCGCACTGGATTCAGGTGTGAAGCCAACAGTCAGATCGATGAGGCATTGTCCGGAAAGGCAAAACTCATTCGCATCACTTTCGCCGAAATTAGGCCGTGATAATGTAGCAAGAATATCTCCTTCGATATTAACAATCGCATAATCACCCTGTACTCCCTGCGCTGACATGCCATCACCAAAAGCATCATAGATCACGAAGGTATAACATGCATCCTTATCAAGACAAAATGCAGAGATGATCAGGCTCTGTTCTTCATTATAAGGACCACCCGATGCAATAACATTTTCATTTGCATCAAACAGTTCCCAGGAAGTTTCCTGTGGAAAATTATCAGTGAGTAGATTTAAGAATACACCTGCACCATCAGGTTGTGCAGTAATCGTCCAGGAGATGTCATTATTAACTGGTAATTCATCCGGGCCACCATTGATCGTTAGTAATACAACCTGTACAATATTATCACCTTCCACAAGGTCAGTGGTTGTAAATGATAATTCTTCTTCGTCACCAAATATCAATTCACCAGCCCATTCCAATGTATCAACAGGGCTGCCATTCAGCAGTACCTGTAGCACCAGTGATGTAATCGTATCAACACCCAGGTTTCTCAGATCAATGGAATTGTCTACTTCATTCGAACACACAACCGTCATCTCGCCTGGTACATTGTATCCTAATGCAAGATCCTTGTGTGCGGGTTTATTGATATCGACCAGCAATGTATCGTTGAGATGATTTCCATCTTCATCAAGAATAGTTGCTACCAATAATGAATAATGGCCGGGTGCCGTAAAATCGATACCCTGTACAAAAGTATGTATGTAACTGCTGTCAACCTGGAGGCTATCTACCGTGGCATCTTCAACAATCCATGGTCCTCCTTCAAATTGATATCCAACCGCAAAATCATGAATGGTCTGAAGACCACGGTTCATAATTTTCACAGTCAAAGGTTCATTAGTTCCAAGGTCTGCACTGTTTTTTGGTGTGAGCAGGGATACAGGAAAAATATCAAACGTATCTCTTGCAGCTGCAAATGCAACAACTCTTGTAGACCAGTTACCTGTAGTCGGAACATATTCACCTGCAAACCAGAATGTCTGATCATCACTGGGATCAACAGACATACTCGCATAGTCTCCAAAACGATCTGTCCCAATACTTCCACCACCACTTGCAAATTCATATTCTTTAAATGTCATCGTTCCTAATGGATCCGTTGCATATCGTCCGGTATATCGTAATGAAGGGTGCTTGCTAAATCCCGAAACGGAATAGGCTAAACCAATATTCCCTTGTCCGTCAATCCCGATGGATGACATAAAACGATGGAGTCCATCATCAGAGGCAACCGTACCTTCCTGGTAAAGAAACCAATCCTGGGATGGAGTCTTCCGCATTTCCAGCCAACGGATACCTGCTACCTGTTCACCCGTGGCATCGACCATAAAACTCATGACGAATGATTCATGAGTACTAAAATTGCGGTACTGTGCTTTATTGGTAATGATCCATTGTGCACCATCAATACCCTGGCCATTGGGTTGTGGAACACATGAAAATCCACCTGTATTCGTTAGTGAGCAACCATCTGTATTGTATGGTGCTGTAGGTATGTCGATGATTTCAATATTGGAATTTGCGGAAGTATCCCAGTCAATGTTGATCTTATGCAGTAGGATTTGATCATGGTCCGTTGTACCCCAGTCATCATCATTGAGCTTCACCACTAATGCCGGAGATCCCGCAGGAGGTGGATTCATACCATCCCAATCAATAGGTTGACCTACCTCAAAAAATACGCCATTGGTTTTTGGAACAGTGAGTCGTTGGAAACGAATTACATCTTCGCCTGCAAGTATATCCTGACGGTTGAAGGCATAAATGGGAAAGTTATTACCACTCTCGTTGGTGGTTAGATAATAGGCATCAGGCCAAATTCCATATTTTGGAAAATCAGGAAAACGTGGAGTTTGAAATGAATATGCATCCCATGCTCCTCTTGGATCGCTTGTCAATGAGATTGCCAAAAGAACCCTGTTGCCGGAAGGGAACTCGGTTAAAAACCATCTGTCTACTTCCTGGTCATATAACAGGATGGGATCTCCTGCACTGGATTGTTGAACCTGGTTCCAGATGGTATTGGCAGAAATTAAATTACTGACTGCCTGCCCATTTTTATCATACACGCGAAAGAATGTAACATTGACAATTTCTACATAAAAGTCACGACCTACATCGCCATTCACATCCGGAACTCCTGCATTGGCTTGTGAAGATGTGATCCCTTCAAAGTTGACTTTGGGCAGTATTTCATTTTCAACCATGCGGTTAGAAAAGGATTGCAATAACGGATCGACTCCTTTTGGTAAGGCATTTGGATTATGATGATCCAGTCGTCTGCGACCAGCAAAATTTGGAACGTATTTAGGTTTGTTGGACTTGTACTTCTTTAGCTTGACGCTGTCCGTAGGATCCATGGACATTACTTCATATAGCGGCCGTGTTCTCCCGAGTTTTATCGCGTAGCTTTTTTCTGCTGTATAGAACTTTTGACCTGCAGCTTCAGATCCATACAGTATACAAAAAGCACAGAGGAGCGTATAGGAAACACCTTTCCAGCGTAGAGCATTTTTCATGCACAAATTTATGAAAACTTCGGGCAGGCAGGCCTGTCCGGAATGTTTAATTGGTTAACAATTTGTCAGGCAGAAGACCCTTTCCGGATTTCTTAGAATCTCCCGCCAAAAAACTGAAGAGATGTTGAAGGTTAAATACCTGACTTAAAATTCATTCACTTTATCCTATTAGAATTCATGAATGAATACTGTTAGGTTGTAATTTAATTATTCACTATAGTAAAGTAATTGATCATTACCTTTACAGTTCTTATGGAGTAAGCCAGATGTTATTTCAAAATTCATATTCTGGTTTATTTTTTGTTTTTATTATTTCACAAAACTTAAACGTATCATGACAAATGATCCTGAATTAAAGGCCATGTCAGAGGTCTATGACGCTCTGAACGGTCTTGACGCTACGACTCAAAAAAGAGTCCTTGACTGGGTGATGTCCAAAATGGAACGAGGAACATCTTCAAGTTCAAGAGGTGCTTCAAAAAGAGGTCCAAAGCCTGGTAAAAAACGCGGTCGCAAAGCCGGTACTGCTAAGAAAGCAGCCAAACGTGGCAGACCAGCAACTAAATCTGCGGAGGCATCCACCACAGGGGCCAAGCGTGGACCAAAACCTGGTAAAAAACGTGCAGCGAAGAAAGCAGGAGCCGTAAAAAAAACCGGTAAACGCGGAAGACCTGCGGGTTCGACTAATAAGTCTGCTGCTAAAAAAGCAACCGCCAAATCATCCGGAGGACGCCGTGGAAGACCACGTAAAAATGCATCTTCTACATCAGGTACAGGTGCAGCAGCTTAGGTACAATTGAAACAGAACTAATAAAAAAAAAGTCCGAAGAGAAATCTCCGGACTTTTTTTATGCTCGTTCTATAAAATCCACCGCTGGTTTATTGATTAAACAGGCGATGTTATTCAATTCATTTATCAGAGTACTACCAATTTAATTGGAATGACCTGATTATCCTGTTTCAGCAGAACAATATATAAACCTTCGGCCAATCCATATTTAGTCAGATCCCAAACTCCTTCTTTATCTGTAATTGGTAACGTTCCCATTTGACGGCCATCTAATGTCATCAGCGTCAGTGATGCATCAACTGATGCCAGGTCAGTCCATTTCACCACAACATTTCCTTTTGTTGGATTTGGTGTGATGGTTACAAATTGTGCAGGATCAATATTAGTTGTAGAAACTGATGTACCTATTATGATAGGTGCTGAGGTGCCTACAGTACAACCATGCGCATCTACAATGGTGTATGTGTATTCACCAGGAAGTAATCCCTGTAAAGAAGTGCCTGTTGCACCGTTACTCCAGGTAACAATATAAGGAGCCGTACCGCCACCCACTTCAATTGTTATAGCGCCATTATTATGCTCTTCATTGGCAGCAGGCAGTACCTGTGTAACAGTGACTGCAAGTTCAGCGGGTTGATTTATCACTGCAGGCAGCTCTCTTATACAACCATTTGCATCGGTTACGATCAAAATATATGTACCTGCAGTAACACCACTTAATGAAGGCTCTGTGATTTGACTGCCTGCCCATGCATAAGTATATGGTGCAACACCACCTGATACAACCAATGATGCAGCCCCGTTTGCATCACCGAAACATACAGCGTCTGTGATTGTAGATTCTGCAATGATTAGTGCAGGTTCAGCAATGGTATACGGTCCTACTGCTACCTGACAGCCATTGGCATCCGTTACTAAAGCCTGATATACCCCACCTGGTAGTTGGCTAATAAAGTTTTCAGATTGTGGAGGTCCGCCATTCCAGGAATATTGATATGGTGCGACACCACCTGTCATGTCCACCTGAATCGAACCATTAGGTTGTCCGGAACACTGATTGTCAACTACTGTTGATGCCCCTATAGCCAGGACTTCAGGTTGATTTACTGTGTATGCTCCAACAAAACTATTTCCCTGGTCATCAATGATGATCACGACCCATTGACCGGCTAATAATTCATCAATAGTTGGTGAATTAAATGTCTCACCATTAGGGCCAGTCCATAAATATGTGTAGTTGCCTGAACCACCGTTCACCAGTACAGTGATAGCACCTGTGGCCTGGCCGTGACACAATACATTGATCACATCAGCGCTTACGTTCAAAGAGCTTCCTGATTCTATAACCTGAACCTGCAGACATGAAGTGCTAGGTCCGCATCCATTCTGAACTGTAAGACAAACCTCATATGTACCTGCAGTATCGTACACGTGCACAGGAGACTGAATATTAGATGTGCTGCCATCGCCAAACGTCCATGACCATGAATTTATATTACTGCCTCCACTTTGGTCACTTGCTATTAATGTAAGACTGTTCGTTTGGTATTGATAAGATGAAGTTGCAGGGTTCTGATCATTAGGTACAATCATTTCATCCACATTACTGCAACCCGTTGCAGAATTTGTCACATTAATCACGTACGTACCTGGCAGATTTACAATTGGCGTATAGGTATTACCACCTGATACGATATTTCCGTTTGATGTTGACCATGTTATTACGTTTAACGGATCACCTGATCCTGCTACAGTAAGTGTGGTGTTTTCACATGTATAAGAAATGTCATCACCCGCACTTACTTCCGGAAGGATGATCTCAGCTACTACAGTATATGATGCTTCAACTTCACAATCCGAATTAAAATCAGATACGAGAACTGTGTATGTACCTTCTGCATTAATCGTGATTGTCTGGTTATTAGCACCTGACACAATGTTTCCGTCCAGGGTTGTCCAGAAATATTCAAAGTCACCACTGCCGCTCGATCCAAAACCTGTCAGTGTAGTTGTATTCTGCACACAGCTAAGTTCCTGACCCTGGGCAATCTCAACCTCCGGAGCAGGCAGGTAGTCAATATCGAAATCCTGCTCCCACAGACATCCATTCGCATCTTCTACGTATGCCGTATAGGAACCTTCTGATAAGTTGATGATCTGATCCCCAACCACAACTCCACCACTGGCAGTTATATCATAAGCTCCAACACCGCCTGAAATATAAAGTGTGGCTGTACCATTTTGAAGATCACAATCTTCTGTTGTGGTTTCGATTTCTGCTTCGATCTCATCTGGTTCATCTATGGAAAATGATTGCTGGAATGTACAGCCATTATCATCGGTGACAGAAACAGTATAATTTCCGGCTGGAACATCTGTCAGGTCTTGTGTATTATCACCGTTGCTCCAGTCATACTCATATCCCGGTGTACCACCTTCAATCTGCAGTTCAATATTTCCAGTGGAAGATCCGTTACAAAGCGGTTCTTCAATTGAGCTCGATTCAACTCCAATCGGATCTTCAGCACCAGTTACGACAATATCTTCAAGGACTACAAATTTTCCAAATGCTTCAGTGATCGTAACACTGTATGTTCCTGCTCCTACATTCTCCAGATTTTGTTCATTATCACCATTACTCCAGTCAAACTCAATGGGTTGAATACCACCTGTGTAATCGATTGTAGCTCCACCCTCACCAAAACAATCAGCATTAGTGATGTCTTCCAACTCACCAGCCAGCGTACAGCTCGTCAGGAATGCACTCCATGTCGACGCCGGTACTTGTCCCAGTTCCCAAACCGTTGCATCTGAACATACAGCATATAATGTCGGATAGTAACTGATCTGGTATTGTTGAGCTGTATTCTGACCACTCTGAAGATCGATAATAGGGAATGGAATTGCTTCTACCCAATTACCTTGTGACTGTTGGGTGAGCCCCAGGAGATCATTCATGCCTGTAGAAAAATCAGCTTCGATATAAAGTACCATGGCGGTGTTATCACCATTAGGTCCATGCTCTTCCCAGAATGTTTCAAGGGCACCTCCCAGCATGTAGTTCCAGCAGGGGCCGCACCAGGTGGCAGAAAATTCAACGATCACCATCTTTCCCTGGGCGAGATAAGAGTACAGGTTGTGCACATTACCATCTATGTCGGTTAATGTGAAGTCAGGAGCTGTTGCTCCTAAGGGTAGCTGGCTATAGACATTCGTCTGGAAGCCCAGCAAAAAAACAGTTGCAAGGGTGAGTAAAAACTTCATATCGATAGAAATTGAGTTTAGGTCAACTAAAATTATAATAAAAATTGAAATAGGTAATATTTTGTTAATATTAAAACAATTGGCTACCATCATTGTAGTAATTGCGACGCGGGTTAATTTTACATGATGTTTCGAATTTTCTTCTTTCTTTCTCTCTTTTTACCTTATACAGGATACACTCAGGGAACCGACAATCTTCAGCCGAAAACGGCAACAGGAATTATCACTGGCTCATTGGTGGATAGTATTACAAAAGCTCCGGCCGAATTTGTAGCTATTGGCATTATTGACCAGGCCACAGGTAAAGTGATCACCGGTGGCTCAACAGATGAACAGGGAGTTTTCCGGTTCATCGGACTTCCCTTCTCCATTTACCGGCTCAAAGTTGATTACATAGGTTATAAGCCTAAATCAGTCGGTTATCTAAAGATCACGGATGAAAGGCCAGAATATAATTGTGGCGTTATTCCGCTTGCTCCCGATACGAAACTTCTAAATGAGGTGCAAGTCACGGGCGAAGCTGCTCTTATCCAGGCCAAGGCAGACAAGTTTGTATATAATGCTGAGCGTGATGTTACTTCTTCAGGTGGTGATGCCAGTGATGTCTTACGTAAAGTTCCCATGCTGTCAGTGGATATGGATGGGAATGTTACGATGAGAGGTTCTGAGAATGTCAAGATCCTCATCAATGGAAAAGAATCGGGTATGTTTTCGTCCAATGTAGCTGACGCGCTTAAGATGATGCCTGCTGACCAGATTAAATCGGTTGAGGTCTTTACGTCCCCCTCTGCAAAATTTGATGGTGAAGGAACAGCAGGGATTATCAATATCATCACCAAAAAGAAAAATATTGATGGTGTCGCAGGGTCTATTGAAGGAACAGCAGGAACACGTCACAGTCGTGGTAACGGAAATTTGAATTATGGAAAAGGCCGTTTTGGTCTGAATCTGTCCGGAGGTGGACATTACAGCAGACCGCAAACAGGATCTACCTCATATATCCGCGAAAGTTTTGGGAGCACCTCTACCATACTTCAACAGGATGGAACAAATACCTCTTCACGATTAGGATTCAGAGGTAATGGAGGAATTGAATATAATATTGACCCACTCAATACAATTACATCTTCCTTCAGCATCCGGCAATTTGAAAATGACTCCGAGAATGAAGTGCTGTCTCAATTTTCTCAAAACTCGGCAACAATAGAAAATTACAGCCGCATTGTCGATGGTGTTTCTTCGCGTGACGGATGGGAAGTTGAGCTTGATTACAAACGAGAATTTGCATTGAAAGGCCAGGAATGGTCCGTGGCTTTTGAATATGAAAAAGATTTGAACGATTCTGATTTTGAATACAATCAGCTTTTTAGTTTTCCTCAAAATCTCGAAGAACTGCGCGAGAATAATCTCAATAACCGCGAGAATAATGAAATCACAATCCAGACGGACTACATTCACCCGATCAGCAAATCATTTAGGCTGGAGACAGGGTTGAAAGGTACGTTACGCCAGATTGAAAGTGATTTTGCTTTCCGTCGCTTTGATCCGGACCTAAGCACATGGAATCTTGATCCGGAACGAACGGATATCTTTTATTACGATCAGAATGTATATGGAGGATATGCATCAGGAACATTTCAGTTCGGTGAAAAAGTAACTCTCATCACGGGCTTACGTGCAGAACTGACAGAACTTGAAGGAGATTTTGAAACATTTGAAAATCCATTCGATAACCAGTATCTGAATTTTCTTCCAAATGTAACACTTGCAAAAAAGACAGGTGAATACAACCAGATCCGCGTCAGTTACAATCAACGTATTCAACGTCCTAATCAGCGCCATATTAATCCGTTTGTAGAATACAATGACAACCGGGATATTTCTTTTGGAAATCCATTACTCTTTCCTGAACTAGTTCACCAGGTTGAAATAGGCACAACCTATTTTATTAAAGGAAATATGATTAGCACATCTGTATTTGGCAGGAGGACAGAAGACATTATTGAAAACCTTATATCAATTAATGACCTGGGAATCTCTGAATCCACGTACTATAACTTCGGGAGCCGCAATGCGGTGGGTCTTAATGTCTTTGGATCGCTCATCATTGGTGATCTTGCATTCCGTGGTGGTTTTGATGTGAATGCCTGGAGGGTAAATGGAAATTTTGAAGAACAGGCCTTATCAAATGAGGGTATTGAATTTAATGGGAGAATGAACATCACGTGGACGCTCAATGAAACAACACGAATCGAAGGCTTCTCTTTTTACCAGAGTCCTACTTATACAGTGCAGGGAAGCACACCTAACTGGTCTATGATGAATTTTGGATTTAAGAAAGAACTGTTTAAAAAACGAATGACCGTTGGTATCAATATCACAGAACCTTTCAGAGAAAATCTGATCCTGGTCAGAAAACTGGAAGGACCTGATTTTTATCAAAATAGCAGAACTGCAAGACCCGTCAGGGCCTTCGGTATTACACTTGGATATAAATTTGGAAAAATTGATTTTAAAGAACGTACCGGCCGCAAAAAGGTAAACAATAATGACCTGAAAGAGGAAGATGGAAATGAATCACAATTCTGATGTGATTTCATTTTGTGCGGTATATTGGAAGAAAGAAAATTTCCTAACATGGATTCTTCCGAAGAACTTTCAAGAGAGCCTTCCTTACCTATAGAAGCAAAGGAAGCCTATAAAGAACTGGATTTTAAAGAATTTGGTCATACGCTCCTTTCATGTCCTAAGTGCAATCATTTTATTTCCGGGCAGGATATTAATATCGAAAAGACCATTGCCAAATGCAGTAATTGTAATCATGTTTTTGCGTTTGAGCACGATCCGGCTTCGAAGCAGATCAAACCTTCTAAAATTATTCCCAAGGGTGTGGAGACCCTGAAACTCCGGTCTGAGCTCGACATCCGTCTAAAATGGACTGAGACTACATCAACTGGTGGCAGATGGTTCCTGATGCTTTTTACAGCTGTGTGGAATCTGATCCTGCTACCATTTGTTATCGGAGTGATTGTCTCAGGCACATGGGGTATCCTTCTCTTCCTGTCAGCTCACCTGGCGGTTGGTCTTGGTTTGCTGTGGCATATGGCAACCATCTATATGAATCAGACATCCATATCTGTGACAAAGCGGAAGATCCGGATTCGTACTACCCCTTTGCGCAGCTTTTTATGGAAACGAAAAGATATTGATGTTGATACCATCAAACAGTTGTACGTGAGCAAATATGTACAAAGCACTTCCAATGGAGTGCCTAACTATGCTTATGCTTTATATGCAGTGCTGGATACGGACGAGAAGATTTCCCTGATACGTGGGATGAATTTTGAAACGCAGTCTTATGTGGAACAGGAGATCGAAGGATATCTGGGGATCCAGAACAGGAAAGTGCCGGAAGAGTCGAAGCGGTAAAATAAAAAAGCTGGGTTATTCACTTCAGAACAACCCAGCTCTACAAATTATAATCCCATGAACATATCCTAATTATGATTTAGATTTTTCCGGAAGATTCTGAAATTGAGGACAGAAAGTTGCCTATCCGGCAACCTTCTATCCATCAGAATTATAATCCCATGAACATATCTAAATTTGAAACCAGTTCTTCAACCAGTCCGTAATTACTATTTCGTTTGATGATACAATTATCAGGACTTTCGAATCCCTGTACAAGTACAAATATTGATAATTGTTACAGGAAAAATTGAAAACATATAAAGTATTATAAATATAATAACTTCATTATCAATGAATTAAGATATTATACTAGCTTTCTTCCATTCAGTTTGTGAAAAATAAAATTAAATTTCGGATTGAAAAGCTCAGATTTTCCTCAAAAATTTGTACAAAATTTCTGCTTTTCCGGATTAAAAGGGATTGCTGTAAGCCTCATTAGTGAGGATGGTGCTGTCCGTCAGGGTAAGAATGAAGGCTAATAGATCTGCTTTTTCGGCTTCTGAAAGGTTCAGACCATATATAAATGAATTTTTTGTCGGAGAAAAGTGGCCACCGCTATTATAATGATCTATTACTTCCTCTAATGTCTGGAACCGGCCGTCATGCATATAGGGTGCTGTAAAGGCAAGGTTCCTTAGGGTAGGTGCTTTAAATTTCCCCATATCGCCTGGCTTTCCGGTTACCATGCCGAGGCCAGGATCAGCAAATGAATTGAAATCCACTGCATCCTGAAGGCCATTATTGAAATAATCATTGGTTGCAAATAGTGGATCAATATGGCAATGGCCGCATTCAGCAGGTTTTGAATTATCGCTGTCATAGAACAATAACAGGCCATTCAATTCGCTATCCGAGAACACAGTCTCACCTCTTTGTACGCGGTCATACTTACTGTTAAATCCAGAGACCAATGTGCGTTCAAATTGTGCAATGGCTTTGACAGCGAGCTCCCGCGTGATTAATGATGTCTTATCGATCCCAAAAGCCTTCCTGAAGTCTTCCGGATAAACGGCATGACGTCTCAGTTTCTCTTCAACATGATCCCAGGTCTCCCCCATTTCAATCGGATCCTCTACGGGGTGCAGGGCTTGCGTTTCAAGAGTGGGAGAACGTCCATCCCAAAACATGCCATGGTACTGGAAGCCGACATTGATCAGACTCATGCTACCCCGGTTGGTACGGCCGGCAACTCCTTCGCTGACACCCAAAGCATCAGTAAAAGCATTCTCCTGAAGGTGACAAGAGGAGCATGAAATCATACTATCTATAGAGAGGATCGGATCATAGAATAGTTTCCGACCCAGTTGGATTCCTGCAACGGTCATCAGATTATCAGCCGGCTGTTCTAACGCAGGAAAGCTGTCCGGAACCAGGAGTGTATATAAAACCGGTTCGTAAGGTATGTGGGTAAGATCCTTGTCCAGGTATTCCTCATCTATAGTATCATGGCACTGCTGAAGCGTGAAGCCGACTAGCACTATTGATACATAAAAGAAGATGTTTCGGAAATACCTCATGATGCATACAAATTTAACCTCTATTGAAACAGTGTTACGGCCGTTTGAAGGTTATTGACAATTGCACCAATGTGCGCAATATCGTTGGGGTCATGGTTCTGTGGATTCGTTTTGATATCGACTCCCTGAAGCAAATCTTTGTAATCAATAGCAACGGTAACTTCTGTGTTTTGTCCATCCTGAATACTGATTGGGAAGGTATTGGCTTCCAGGATGCTATACAAAGCATCTGTTCCTGTATGGAATGCAAATCCAGTATCAAACGAACCTGTCCCCAGTGTATCTATAGTCCCTTCGATCTTAAGAAATATATAACTATTCCATGCAGTCCAATAATATCCGTTCTTACTTAGTGGATGACTGGAAGCATACTGGCTGGGAGTAGAATCATTGATATCCGCAGGCACCCCTATGCCAAAACGAATTCCATCATAATCACCTTCAGGTAGGTTATCGGAAGTAATTGTAAATCCATCGGTTGCTCCTGCCAGATCATCAAAACTCATATCTACCAACTCAACATCCTTCAATACAGCAGACTCAGATCCATTCAATAATACCAGGTCAGACAGGAGAAAACTTAGATGCTGGAATTGCACCTGCTCATTTCCGGTGAAGGGCTTTTGGGTGAAGATCTGTAAAGGCTGATCATCATAATACGGCACAAAATGCACCGTCAGAGAGCCTTCTTTCTTATCCTTTTTACATGAACTGATGAAAATGGAAAATAAGCAAAGAAGGAGTACAGAATATTTCATAAACAACTGATTTAGATGTTATAACGAACGAAACCGGCAATATATATATATGGTTCCTTCACTCAGGGTGTCCTGCTAAAGCTCATCGCCGCATGATCACGGACAGAATTATGGAATGTGGAAATATCAGTAACGTCAACTCCGGAAAACCAAACACTATATTCGACTGTCAACTTAATCTTCGGATCGAACCCATTAACGAACTGATAGGGATACGGAATGCCAATGTCACCTCGCGTATGTACAAATACTGTGTCAAAATTTTCAATAGTCAAATCTCTTTGTATGACCAGACGAACTGTTGCCCGACTCATAGTCAGAGAATCGTACACCGGGCTCATTTCTGAAAGTACAACTGCCGTTGAATCCTGTAATGGATCAACACAATCCAAAACAGCGGGAAAACCAAAAGTGAAAAATACTGAGTCGATCTTCGGAAAAAGCCGGAATGAACCAATATTATAATTGAATTGACGTGTATCAACAAGTACAATATCTGATGGCAGACGTACATCACCTGTTGGACAAATAAAATTTGCACTATCTACTGTATATGCCTGATCCGCCTCATCGGTCCAAGACCAATCTGACAGTACATATTTTATATCGCGAATCCTGTACGGCCTATCGTGCATATCGAAAAGCGTATCGTTTACATTAAAGTTAAGGCTGTCGTAATGTTGTGTCAGTGTAAGCGTTGCTACAGGGTATACACAACAATCGTCACAAGCGCGGTCAGCATCCAAATCAAAATTTGATGCAGCAATATCCAGGCATCCTCGTTCACGTGTGACGCATGCGGTCTGCAGCAAAAAAGTAGCTGCCAGGATCAGGCATGCAAGTAACGAAATACGGAGTTCAGGTTTGTAATTGTTTCTTATAATCTGATACAAGTCGCTGAATGATTTTTTTGACCTGGTGAGAAAATTCCTTGTTCAGCATCCAGTGATAATATTGCTGATCATTATATAGTACTTCGGCTGCCGGCTGGCCAACATATTTTCCAAAATTAAAAACGACTACACCGTTGTGATCGTATTTCAATCGTTGCGTAGCATCGATAATATGCTGGTCGTTGGTGAATGCGTCCAGTTGTGCGACATCATTGCGTATGGGTGTAGGTATGATTTCTCCTTCTTCCGGGACAAAATCTACCTGTTCATATTTCCGTAACTGACCATCAAGTACTTCTATTGTGGCACGCACATCCTCCATGGCATCATGTGCATTTTGAATTCCTTTCTGGCAGTAAAACTGGTATGCTGCTGCAAGGGTACGGGGTTCCATTTTGTAAAAAATACGCTGCACGTCAACGGATCTCCTGTGATCCATGTCAAAATCCAATCCTACCCGAGCAAATTCTTCCATCAGCACCGGGATATCAAAACGATTTGAATTATATCCCGCGAGGTCGGCATCGCCAATAAAATCAAAGATCTCTTTTGCCACCTGTCTAAAAGATGGTTTATTAGCCACATCCTGTGGCGTGATCCCATGAACTGCCATGGCTTCTGCAGAGATAGGTATACCAGGATTGATGAGATACGATTTTTCTTCAGGTGGGGAGCCATCCTTGTGATAACGTATCATCGCCAATTGGATGATTCGGTCCCGGATGACATTTAATCCTGTGGATTCAATATCAAAAAAAATAAGGTTTCGATCCAGTTTCAGGTTCAAGGGTTGGGTGTTTTATTTGTAAAGACTCCTTCTGCCTGAGCCTGTTCACCAATACCATGAAGTTGTACAGGTTTTGGTTTTTTGCGCAGGCGCAAGTTGAGAAATTCAACGAGTAATGAAAATGCAATAGCGAAATACAAATAGCCTTTAGGCACTACACCAATCTCACCACCGGCAATCGAAACATGACCCAGGTGAGCACCTTCGGCAATCAGCATAAATCCAATCAAAATCAAAAACGCAAGTCCCAGCATCTGAATCGTCGGGTGATCGTTTACAAATTTACCGACTGGTCCGGCAAATAACATCATGATTAATACGGAGATGACCACGGATATCATCATGATCATAATATTATCCGTAAGGCCTACTGCCGTGAGAATCGAATCAAACGAGAATACAATATTGATCAGGCTGATCTGGATGATGACTTTTGACAAGGAGTTTTTTAAACTAGCCTGTTTTAAGTCCTCCTCTATGCCGTGCCCTTCCAGCTTGTGGTGGATTTCTGTGACACTTTTATATAGCAGAAAAATCCCCCCAAGTATGAGGATGATCGATTGGCCACTTAAGCCAAATGAAAAAAAGCTGCCATGACCTACAATTATGGGTTTTGACATGGCGATGAGGTAACTGATCCCGAACAGCAGGATGATCCTGAAGACCATGGCCAGGATGAGGCCGATGTTTCGTGCTTTCGGCTTCAGATCATCTGATAACCTGTTGGAGGCGATCGTAATAAAGATAATATTGTCAACTCCCAGAACAATTTCCAGGAAGGTAAGGGTGAGCAGGCTGATCCAGACCTGGGGGGAGGAAAAGTCAGGCATGTCCATTAACAGAAATAGCTTCATAGGGTTGGAGTATCTATTGCAGGCGGCTAAGATCGGAAATTTCGGCACTTCCGAACGACCCCTCAGCCTATCTCAAGATTGTATATTAGCACCTCTCAAGCTAAATAGTTGATTTCATGATATTTTCCTGGTTGGACATTGGTTGCCTGTTAATTATCCTCCTGTTTAATGCCTGCAACAAACCAAAGGAGCCCGGAACCGACCCAAATAGCGATGCTGGTGATATTGAGACCAATGTTTCATTTACATTAATGCCTGCAGCAGAAACAGGTGTTGAATTTTCTAACACTATTATTGAGGACAGCACCTACAATTTCTTTACGTACGAATATCTCTATAATGGCGGCGGTGTAGCAGTGGGTGATCTAAATGGTGATAGTCTTCCGGATCTGTATTTCACCTCAAGTTTTCAGGAGAATAAACTGTATATCAATCAGGGGAATTTCAAATTCACCGACGTGACAGCTATTGCCGGAGTAGGAGCTCAATCAGGGTTCAAGACAGGTGTATCAGAACCGCAACTACATTCAACACGCTCTTATTGATTAATCATCGGAATAAATTTTCTCCGAAAGAACTTCCATATGAAATACCACTAATTCCGGTCATGGATATTATGATGCAGGACTTTAACAATGATGGGCTGAAGGACATTCTGATGGCCGGAAATTTCCAATATTCAGAAACTGAGACTGGTGTGATGGATGCAGGTAATGGATGTGTCTTGCTTCAGCAACCTGATGGATCTTTCAGATATGTAAACAACAGAGATCATGGATTCTGGGCAAGTGGAGAAGTACGTGAACTTGACCTTTTGCACATGGCGAAAGGTCAGGAAGTAATTCTAACGGGAAATAATATGGGCCCAATAGAAGTTCATCTAATTAAGAACAGTGAAAAACAAGTGCAGTAAATCTCAACTCATCCTATGAAAATAATTTCCTCCAGCTGCTGGATCGAAAGTTTTAAAATAAAAGAAAGCTCCTTCTACGCATCTCAAAGACCTGTAGCTGCCTATGAGAATGTGTTCCTGACCCTGGAGACGGATGACGGATACAAAGGCTGGGGTATGGCTGCTCCTGACAAGGTCATTACCGGAGAGGACCCGGCATCTGTCATGAAAGCTTATTCCAACCATATTGAATCCTGCATGAAAGGGGAAAACCCATTTTTTTTCAGCAGGCTCTATGAAGAGTTGAGAGATAAAATTCCGGGACAGGCGTCTGCCCTTGCGATGGTGGAAATTGCCTTATATGACATCATATCTCAAAAAGCAGGTGTTCCTTTGTACATGTTCCTGGGTGGGTATCGTGAAAAGATCGTCACCAGTGTGACTATTGGGATTATGGATGACAAAGATGTCATGGAGCGCACATCCAAACTATTAGAGCAGGGAATCAAAGCGATTAAAGTAAAAGGAGGAATTGATGTAGAAAGGGATATCCGTATAGTCGAATTAGTACGTCGTCAGACAGGCCGAAATATTGCCATCACATTTGATGCTAACCAGGGTTATAGCCTGATCGAGGCAGCTCATTTTATCAGGAATACCAAACAGGAAGGTTTAGAATTAATTGAGCAGCCTACATCTCCTGACCTGACCAATCAATGGCATCTTTTACGGCAGGAAGGGAATGTACCCATCATGGCGGATGAGAGTCTCAAAAAACTTTCAGATTCATTTGACCTGACCAGTCGGAAAGCAGTCGATTATCTCAATATCAAACTGATGAAGGTTGGCGGTATTACGCCTGCATTGCAAATCAATTCCAGTGCGCGTTCCGCCGCTGTGCGATGTATGATGGGATGTATGGATGAATGTAGCCTGGGAATTGCTGCTGGTCTTCACGTTGCCCTTGCACGGCCGAATATCAGTCATGCAGATCTGGACAGCTGGCTGGAAATTGAGGATGATCCGTTTTTCGGATTGGTGACACTTGACAATGGCTATTTGCGGCCAACTGATCTGCCAGGACTGGGTATGAATAGAAAATAATATTCAGGATGATATTCCCATATCTGTCTTCAGCAAATCCTCAAGTGTTTCGGCTCTCCGGATGAGTTGAGCATCGCCGTTCCGAATTAATATTTCTGCAGGCTTAGGCCTTCCGTTATAATTTGAAGACATAGTGTATCCGTAGGCACCTGCGTTGAAAAGACATAGTATGTCACCCTGCCGGACTTCATTCAATGGTCGTTTATATGCAAATGTGTCTGTCTCGCACAAATACCCAACGACATCATAGTCTTTGATGATACCATCCGGATTGGAAAGGTTGATGATATGATGATAAGCGCCATAATTCATTGGTCTCAGGAAGTGATTAAATCCCGACTGGACATAAACCATACTGTAATCGTCCGTTTCGCGAAGCCCGGTCACCTGCATCAGTAAGACACCTGCTTCACTCACCAGGAATTTCCCTGGTTCAAGAATCAGTTTAATATCCCTGCCCAATTCCCTGCAAAATTCATGAAATCGCAAACTCACTTTCGCGCCGAATGTTTGGATATCAATTGAATGGTCTTCCGGATGATATGGTATTTTAAATCCACCTCCCAGGTCAACATGTTCAATCGAATCTTTCCAATGCATGGCAATAGAAAGTAAATAGTCATACGCTTTATCAAAACTTACAGAATCACTGATGTCTGATCCGAGATGCATGTGAACACCTGTCACCCGAATTGATATCCGGGAGGTCATTTCAAGTACCTCATCAACCTGGGTGCGAAGAAAACCAAATTTCGATCCATCTGAACCGACCTGTAATTTTTCATGGCCGCCTGCACGAACTCCGGGATTAAATCTTAGTGTAACCTCAGTGGCCGGATAATACTGATGCAGCCACTCAAGCACATGCAGTTGATCCACATGGATATGAATGCCGTTTTTTATTGCAAAGTCATATTCATCATACATGACACCACTGGGTGTAAATGAAATACGTGAAGGTGGTACTCCTGCCTGTAACGCCATTGTCATCTCACCCGGTGAAACAGAATCAATTCCGCACCCTTCGGCATAAATATGTTTTAGTATGGCTATCGTATTCTGGGCTTTGCTTGCATACCTGATGTCCAGTGCTGCTACCCGGAATGCTGATTTTAATGCCTGCACCTGACGTGTGATCGTAGCCCCATCATATACAAAGAGAGGCAGGCCATAAGAAGATGCATATGACAAAAGTTCACCAGTCTTTTGGGGCTCAATCATGGAGTAAAGATGGAAAGGTGAGATCAATAATTATCACGTAACCAGATAAATATTTTTTCCATGTTGTCTTTGATGACACGCGATGGAACAGTAAACTGGTTATTCATCCATGAAAACAAAAGTACTTTTCCGGATTTGGTGATCAGTAATCCAGTGAGGCAATGGTTGTTTTTCAGGGAACCCGTTTTTGCATACACATACGGTATACCGTTACGTCCTTTATACCTGTCAATTAATGAGCCAGATGCACCACCTGCAGGCAGCATTTTTTTAAGGTAATCAATTCCTTTCTTTTTCAGGATCTGGTCCAGGAACCAAATACAGGATCGAGGGGTCAACAAATTATACCGCGAAAGTCCTGAGCCATCCACCCATTGAATTTTATCTGGTAATTCTGACAACGCGCCCTTCATTAGAGATTCGATGAATTTTTTTTCATTCATTTCACCAATCTGGCGGAACGCACTGGCCAGAAGTAATTGTTCAGCGATAAAATTATCGCTCTCCTGCATCATGGGCAGGATCATAGAATCCAATGTGGTACCGGGAATTCTAACAGCATTTCTTGCAAAAGGCCTGCTGATAAATTGAATCTCTTTACCTGTCGCCTCTTCCCAAATATACCTGACATCTTTTTCGTAAAGCGATACAGGAATATGAACCTCTTCTTCCGGAAAATAATCCGAATAGATATACGTGTATGAGTTGCCCCATTCATCCCGATAGATCGTATCTATGGATCCTTCGATCACTTTTGTGACCACGTCAAAATAGGGTGGTTTGATGACGGCACTATCCTGATACCGGTGTATCCAAAGCTGATTACCATAGAGCGGGAAGGCATTTCGTTCTGCCTGATATGAATCTTTGTAATCATCCCACGCCCAACCATTCCCAAAACGGGTTGTGGTAAAATGATCATCAGCGAAAAATATTTTTTTATCTGACGTACTAATAAAATCCACGAGGGGAGCTTTCGCTGTATTCTCAGGATAATAGGAACCCGGATCTCCCCCACCCCAAATAATCATCGAGTCCCCTTTCGTGATGTAATAACCTGCTGCGATATCTGCATCCAGATATTGCAATGCTGTCCACATTGTAACGAGTTTTAAATTGGAGGCAGGCGTAAAATAATTATCATCCCGATGTTGAAATACAAACTTTTGTTTTTCATAATCATAGATCGAGAGACCGATGTGATAGTATGGTTCAAGGTTAAGTTCTGACCAAAGTTTATTCAGATCAGCGCGGACCGATGGTTTTACTTCCTGGGCATTGGCCTGATGGATGCATACGAAACATATGATGCACACAATAATTTCCCTACACTTCATCCGCAAATCGTTCATAAGATCAATTCTCTTTTAGAGCAAGAGGTTTGTAGTGAGGGTCGTATTTCACGATGATATGGATCCACAGTGACCTGCTAAATTTTAGATTCCAGATAAAGATGATACCGAGGAACAGGATGAGAATAAGGAATGAAATTTCTACAGGGAATTTGAAGATAAAAACACTGATGCCAACGGAAAGAAGACTGAAGAAGGCGATTAAAATATAAGAAATGAACATAGCACCATAATAGAATCCCGTCTCGGGTTCGAATGGTTGGCCGCACACACTGCATCGCTTATGCATCCGCAGTGGTTTTGACAGCTGTAATGGCTTGACAAACATCTCTCCTTTGCGGCATCTTGGACATGTCATGCGAATGGCACTTGATAACCTGCTCATAGGGCAAAGGTAGCATTAACCTCCAAGAGGAAATTATTTTGCCCGCATCCGATTATCCCTGGGATTATGCTCTACTTCGGCAAGCCCCATTTCTTCCATCAGTGGGGGGATATACATGCCAAACCGCCCTCTGAAACCTTTTTTCAGTCCATACCATCCACCGATAGGATTATCAGGAGATCTTCCCCAGGATTCCACAGTATCCGGTTTTGCATCTTTTTGCTCATCTGCACTTCCGAGTATCATCCAGTCGTTTCTCTTTTTTAGCATAGCATGCAGATCAGTTATGCAACGGGCATCGTAATGAAGCACAGTTTTGCCAACCGTGCATACAAGGATATCTTTTCCATCTTTTGTATCCCGATAGATCTCAAATTCAGACGTGCCAGGCGGTGTTTTTAATTTCCACGGGTCTTCCCTGCTTCCTTTGGCCATGTTAGGTTATTATTTTCTGAATCCAATGGATTGCCGCTGGGAGTTGGGCAATAATTTTTCTTTCGTAAATTCTTTTACATCTTCAAACGTGATCAAAGCAGACTGGGTCTTGGGATCATTTGATTTCGCAAGCCTGAGATTTTGATTTTTGATCACATCCTGGATTACCTGGCGGATACTGCGTGCGTTACCAAAATATTTATCACGATAATCGTATAGGTATTTAAAATACATCGTCAGATGTTCTAATGCTTTTGGAGAAATCCGCATCTCCTGCGCCGTGATCATATGGATTGCGATCTCATTTAATTCTTCAGGACTGTAATCTTCAAAACGTAGGATCTTATCAAAGCGCGAGCTTAATCCCGGATTTGCTTTCAGGAATGCTTCCATATTATCCGGATATCCTGCTGCGAAAACGAAAAATTGTCCCCGCTTATCTTCCATGCGTTTAAGTATAGTTTGAATGACTTCATTTCCAAAGTCATGGGAGTTGCCGGGATTATTACTTAGTGCATAAGCTTCATCAATAAAGAGTACACCGCCCATAGCTTCTTCAATTTTCTCTGCGGTCTTCAAAGCTGTCTGTCCGACATAACCTGCGACTAAACCTTGCCGGTCTGTTTCCACCATGTGGCCACGTTCAAGAATACCCAATGCTTTATAGATACTCGTGAGGATGCGAGCTACTGTGGTTTTTCCGGTTCCGGGATTACCAATGAATACAGTATGCATATAAAACTTATTCAGCACACTACGGCCTGTGATCTGATGATATCTCACGATATCAATCATCTCGTGGATTTGTTTTTTGACATTATCAAGACCCGTAAGTGCATTGAGATCAGTCAGTGAGAGTTGCAGCAATTTTTCATCCACAGGTATGGTTGGATGTGTCAGGTCGCCCATCACTCTAATGTGTTCTACATCCTCGGGTAATATGATGGACAGATCATCACGTGATGGTTCCTGGGTAGATGTGGATCTCATAACACGCAGGCCTAAAGAGACTTTTGCCTTCTCAATCAGATCATTTACAAACCGGGCATTGCCAAACGAACGGTCCCTGTTGCGATATGCTTCAACGATCATTTCATCCAACAATTTTTTAGCTTCCGTTGACAGGATTACTTCTTTTTCCCGGCATGCATACTGTGCTATTTCTGACAGGTTTTGTGGCAGGTAATCTGAGAAATGATAATGGATCTTAAAGCGTGATTTGAGACCCGGATTAGAATCGAGGAAATATTTCATTTCCTTAGGATACCCGGCGACGATTACGGCCATATCACCCTGACCATTGGACATTTCTTTGACAAGGATCTCGATCACTTCACGGCCAAAGTCTTTTGTGTCATCATTGGCACGTGCCAGGCTATATGCTTCATCAATAAAGAGCACACCACCTCTTGCTTTTTCTATGGCATCTTTTGTTTTTGGAGCTGTCTGGCCAATATATTCTCCCACAAGATCAACACGATCCACCTGGTGTACATGGCCTTTCGTGAGAAGACCCATATTTTTATAGAGCTTACCCATCATACCAGCCACAGTGGTTTTGCCGGTTCCGGGATTCCCTACAAAAACGGAGTGAATGTTTATATCCTGTCTTTCAGAAAAGCCATTGTCTTTGCGTAGTTGCAAAAACTGCAGATACTGAGCATGCTCGTACACCTGTTTTTTAATTTCATGCAAACCAATCATGGACGTAAGGTCACTCATGACTTCTTCCAGGCTTTGATTCGCACTTTCTTCAGTAGTAAATTTTGCGGGTCTGTAATCCGGAAGGAATACCTGGCTTTGTCCCTCTTTAAAATCTTCGCCAACTTCAAATGGAACGACTGCTACAAGGCGATCCATAAAAACGATTTCCGCGGTGTATTTTCCTTTACGCCACGATCCTTTCACATTGGATCCCCAGCCCGCAGTAATTTTTACTTTTTCATCACCCTTTTTGATCGTTTGCAGACGTGTGACCTGGCCTTTCAGTTCGCGTGCTTCGTTGTAGAATTTTGTAAAAAGTTCGCATTGCCACGAATCCTGTGTCTGCAGATTCTGAAAGATAACTTCGGAATAAATGTAGCGGGTTTCGGCGCTGCTAAATGTTATATAGTAATGACGATCATCTTCTCCAACATCATCATATTGTCCTTCATAGAGACGTAATGATTGAAGTGCGAGATATCGCGGCAGGCCATTTATGCTCGTATCACTTTCTTCGATATAGAAATATTTGGAACCTACCTTTTCATTATCAATATATGCTTCCCAGCAATACGCGCCTTTTTTCCAGAAGGAACCTTCTTTTTTATTACCCCAGCCTTCGCGGATATAAACGATACTGTCGTATTTGCTCACATTGCGTCTAATCTGAAGACGGCACAATTCCTTTCCTGCTCTTTTCATCGACAGGCAACGTAACGTCACCTCAACATCCCAACTCTCGAGGTCAAAATGTTTATTGTAAAATGACAACTCTGCATAGACGTATGAAGCCTCCAGCCGGTCATATACCTGGCGATATTTTTTCTTGTTGTCCGCCAGCCATTCCGTGGATGCATACACTTTGAGTTCCTTGAATTTATAGGCTTTGGACTCCGTAGTTTGCTGTGTACTTTCTTCCATATTGTTTCTAAATATAAGAGATAGGTTGGTGAACTGCAAATCAGGCAAAATGGGCAGGTATCCGCTACTCAGGCGAAAGAAATTATCTTGAACGACTGAATCACCATGAAGCACTTTCTTTCGATCATCCGCTGGCCCAATTTGCTCATGCTTGGAATCATCCAGTCACTGGTGTATTTCAGGCTATTGTATTGGCAAAACAGCATTCTGGGCTTTTGGGATATTGCTATGCTGATCATAATAACGATCATTCTGGCTGCGGGGGGATATATCATCAACGACTATTATGACAGGAATATTGACCAAATCAATAAGCCGCAGCAATGGATTGCCGGTAATGTGTGGTCTACCCGCCAGGTGCTGATGATTTACATGGTAGTCGCGCTTATTGGTCTGATTTTATCCGTTTGGCTGGCTATCCGGTTGGGCTTATTGTCTTATCTGTTCCTCTACCCGATTGCTGTGATTGGATTGTGGCTGTACAGTTATCTTTTAAAATGCCAGCCTGTTGCCGGTAACTTATGGGTATCTCTGTTTTGTGCAGGAGTAATATTGATTGTGGCAACTCCGGATCTGATCCTTGGCCAGAAAAATATTATTACACACAATTTTTGGTATTACATGGGATTTGCCTTCCTGACCACCTGGTATCGTGAAGTCATAAAAGATATTGAAGATGTGGAAGGCGACAGATCACAAAATTGTAATACTGCTGTTGTGCGATGGGGTTTGAATTTTGGAAAAATCATGTCGGTTATCCTGGCCATTGTTATCCTCATCACCCTTTTGCAGTGG
>JANPKZ010000217.1:0-1750 GCA_031426295.1 Saprospiraceae bacterium | reverse complement strand
TCACACGTCCTCTTTCACGAATATCGAAGGCAACAGCATTTGCCAGACGGACAGCGCGCGTATTGAGATTTACATTGTATGCTATTAAAAAATCCCTTGCACCAATTACAGTTGCACCTGAGTTTTCATTGAACGTATCCGGTCCGTAATCTGGCTTCCAGTTGGGATCAGTCATCTTTGCTGCAAACCCTTCATATTCTCCGGCACGGATCGTTGCAAGGTTTTTCCGTTCAGATGATGAGGCTGCTGCTTCATACATGTAGACTGGTATGCCCAACTCACTTCCTACTCGTTTGGCAAGCTTGTGCGCAAAAGCTGCCGTTTCTTCCATCGTGATGCCGCTGATCGGAATGAGAGGACAAACATCGGTAGCGCCCATTCTGGGATGTTCCCCGGAATGTGTTTTCATGTCGATCAGACTGGCGGCTGTCTTAATGGCCTGGAAGGCTGCCTCGATAACCCTGTCAGGCGGACCGGCCATAGTCATGACGGTCCGGTTAGTTGCCTTGCCCGGGTCTACATCCAGGAGCTTGACGCCTTCTACCTGCCGGATACTGGCAGCTATAGCTTCGATCACTTCCGGCCTGCGGCCTTCACTAAAATTGGGTACACACTCTACGACAGGTGCCTGCTTCATATAGGTAAGTAGTTGACGGCGGCAAAAATACAGGATCGCTTATATCCATTTGTCGCTCACTGGCGTTACCTGTTTTGTATTTCTTCAGAATAGGGATTACCTTTCACCATACCATGCGGGATCCAGGATCAGACAGGAAAAAGAGTAAGAGCACAATGAGATCTCTTTTGGCAGCAGGACTGCTCCTTATCTCCTGTTCCGCATCGGCTCAATCGATCACGATTTCCGAAGAACTTCCACTGCGAAATGACTTCTCTTATACCATCCTCGGCTGGCTCGGTGAAGACCTGATGCTATTCCGCAACAAGGGCAGTGAATTTTATGTGCAGGCATTCGACACTGATCTCCATCTTAAATGGGAACGTGAAATCACCATTGGACCACGTCGGGGAGATATTATCGGGATCATCGCTAATGATGACCGCATTGATCTTTTTGTTGGAATGCGTGAGCGAGGGGATTACATTCTTCAACACCGATCGTACAATCGGGATATCACGCTGATCGACACCACCACGATCGGAATCGTGGAGAAAGTGTTCATCACTCCACACGTCTTCCTGTCTGAATCGGAGGATGAAAGCAAGGTGATTATCTATCGCGAAAACGGTAATGGCCTTTACCTGTACGCGTATGATGTTGAAAATCGAAAACTGACCTGGGAAAGTGCCATGGATTTTCCCGGCGGGAACCTGATCCGTGATTATTCTGCTATGGAAGTCAGCAATGATGGCGATTTTTTTCTCACCATGCAGCCGGATCGTTTTTTACAAAAAGTCCAAAACCTCGATGTGTTTAGTAATGTCAGGGGTAAAGGTGAAATCCTGCATGAGACGATCAACATGGGTGAATTCCAGGTGTACGATTTTTATGCTCAGTATGATGACATGCACAATCACCTTACGATCACAGGTCTGTACAGTGACAAGACAATTGCTCGTGCGCAGGGTTTTTATTTTGTCAAATACCAACCTGGTGATACGCATGGTCTTCATTTTCTGCCATTTGATGAATCGTTATTGGCGGAAGTAAGTGGAAAAGATGTGACAAACGTGCGGGGTCTGACGGATTTTAATGTGCAAAAATTAGCCTTGCGCCAGGATGGCGGTGCAG
>JANPKZ010000216.1:0-10493 GCA_031426295.1 Saprospiraceae bacterium | reverse complement strand
GGTTTTGAAGCGCTGAAAGGATCTGCAACACCGGCGAACAACACAGGTAATTCTAATACAGCAATCGGCTATAAAACATTATGGAACAATACAACGGGATATCAAAATTCCGCTCTTGGAGAATCTACACTGTACTACAATACAACCGGGTATTATAACACTGGTATTGGAACATATGCACTCCTGGATAATACCACAGGATTTGAAAATACCGCTATTGGATCTGAAGCGCTCTATCAAAACACTATCGGCAATTATAATACCGCGAGTGGCTATGATGCGCTTTATGCAAATACGAAAGGAAACGAAAATACAGCTAGTGGAGTCAATGCCCTTTTTAGCAATAAAACCGCGAGTCAGAATATTGCCATTGGTAAAGATGCTTTATTTACTCAATCATTCGAAAATGGTGGCTCTGCGTGGACAAGCGGGAATGTAGCGGTTGGAAATTCAGCGCTATATTCAAATCAACCCACTACAATTTCAAATGGCATTAATAATACAGCGGTCGGTTATTTTGCCATGTATGCGAATACAACCGGCTTTGAAAATACTGGAATAGGTGTCGGAGCACTATATTCAAATACCACAGGGTATTACAATACCGCCATCGGTAGAGCGGCGCTTTTATATAATACAACGGGATATCAAAATGTGGCTACCGGGTTGCAAGCACTTGTGAACAACACAACCGCCAGTCAGAATACTGCCATTGGAAATAATGCTTTATATAGTCAATCATACAATAACGGCGGAACCGCGTGGGTAAGTGGAAATGTTGCTGTTGGTGTTGAAGCATTATATAATAACCAACCCACCTCTCCATCAAATGGTATCAATAATACAGCTGTGGGCGCCCTTGCAATGCGAGCTAACACAACCGGTTGGGACAATACAGGTATTGGAGTAACAGCATTATATTCAAACTCGACCGGCAAAGAAAATACCGCTGTAGGAAGGCAAGCAATGTTTTATAATACCGCAGGCTCAGAGAATACCGCCATCGGTTATAAGGCACTTAGGGATAACTCCTCAGGACAGCAAAATACTTCAACCGGAAATTTTGCATTGACAACAAACACAACCGGCAGTAATAATACTGCTCATGGATTTAAATCACTTTATTCGAATACAACAGGAACCGTAAATACTGCCACTGGCTGGTGGGCACTTTATTCGAATACAACAGGAAACTATAATACTGCCAACGGCAGGAGTACGCTTCAATCTAACATCAGCGGACACTACAATACTGCTATCGGCTCGGAGGCTCTCTTAGCCAACACCGTGGGTTCCAACAATACCGCCACAGGTAACCGATCGCTTACCTTCAACACTGACGGAGAATATAATACTGCAGATGGAAGTCATGCGCTTAATCATAATGATTTTGGAGACTACAATACCGCCACAGGATACCAGTCGCTTTTCCAGAACTATGGCGGTAACTGCAATACCGGCGTAGGAGTGAATTCACTCTATTGGAACGTTGGCGGAAATGAAAATACCGCCTTGGGATGTGGTGCAGGTCAGGGAGCAGCCGGATCAACTTTTAATCAGTGTACGTTTCTTGGAGTTAATAGTTCCGTAACCGTTCCCCGTACGAATGTAACGACGCTCGGATATGGAATAAGCAATGCTGAATGCACTGGCAATGGTCAGGTGCTACTTGGCAATACCGGTATAGGACAGATAAGAGCTCAAGTCACGGGTATTACTGCCTATTCAGATGCAAGATTCAAAACAAACATTGAGGAGAATGTTGCAGGATTAGATTTTATTCTGAAACTAAAACCGGTCACTTACCATACAAAACCAACAGAACTTCACAGAATATGGGGGACACCGGATTCTTTAGTCAATAAAATAGACCATAGTGAAGTAGAAAACCAAATTCAAATTGGCTTTTTAGCCCAGGATGTCGAGCAAGCTGCAATAGAAAGTGGTTTCAACTTTCCTGGTATTGATGTACCCGGAAATGACAAAGAAGTTTATTCCCTGCGCTATGTTGATTTCATCATGCCAATAGTGAAAGCTACCCAGGAGTTAAATCAAAAGGTAGAAACATTGGAAGCAGAAAATGCGCAGTTGAAATTACATCTGGATCAAAGCGTAATTCTAACGCTCATCGGGAACCAACAAACGATGATTAATGACCTTTCAAAAACAAATCAGGATCTGATCCTCAGGCTTGAAGCAATGGAAAGAAGAGAGCAGTAAACGATGACGCAGTCATTTATGAAAATTTTTCAATATAAATCGTAGTAAAGTGAAAATAATAGTCACATTGATTATCCTGTTATTCACGCATTGTATTTTTAATAATACTGCTTTTTCTCAAAACGTAGGTGTTGGAATAGTATCTCCTGCGGGTAAGCTGCACATCAAAGGATCTGCTGATATTTCACAATTTATTATTGATGCGCATAGTACTCAGAGCAACACAAGCCCACTCATAAAATTGCGAAATAGTGATGGGACAGATTTGATGTGGCTCCACTCGGACCATATTTCTAATACTTTTCTTGGCCTCAACACAGGCAGGGTCAATACCATTACCTCAGGAGGAACTAATAATGTATTTATTGGTAGTGGGACCGGTTTTTGGAACAGTACAGGAAGTTTCAATGTGGCTAATGGCTTTCAGGCCTATTATTCTAATACTGTTGGATTTGCTAATACATCCAATGGGTACCAGGCCCTTTGGTCCAATACAACTGCAGATTATAATACTGTTGATGGGTATTTTTCAATGTATTACAATACCATCGGCGATCACAATACAGCCATGGGGTCTAACAGCTTACTTTTCAATGCATCCGGAAGCAGAGCAACTGCCATAGGTTCCGGTGCTATGCAGTTTGCAAATAATACTACGACGCCGTACACTAATTATAATGTAGCGGTTGGATATGAAGCTTTACGAGGTTCCGCATCACCCGAGAACAACACTGGCAATTTTAACACCGCCTTAGGACATCAGGTATTATTGGGTAATACTTCAGGAGCTAACAATACTGCCAACGGAGCACAAGCACTGTTTACTAACACCACAGGATCCAATAATACAGCTAATGGTAAATCTGCCCTGTATTATAATACGATAGGAAACGAGAATACCGCAAATGGAGTACAGGCCCTCTTAAATAATACCACGGCAAGTCAGAATACAGCCATTGGAAATAACTCTTTATTTACTCAATCCTTCAACAACAACAATACACCGTGGGTCAGTGCCAATGTGGCTATTGGGCATGGTGCACTCTATGCAAACCAGCCGACATCAAATGGAAACGGCCACTGGAATACAGCTGTTGGAACTAGTGCATTGTCAGATAATACAACGGGAAACGAAAATACCGCCCATGGCTTTAAAGCACTTAATGCCAATACGATTGGGAACTACAATACGGCTATCGGAAGTTTGGCACTTTATCGTAACACAATTGGAAATGATAATACTGCAAATGGTTTAGAGGCACTTTTAAATAACACAACCGCAGGTCAGAATATAGCCATTGGAAATAAGTCATTATTTAGTCAATCCTTCAGCAACAACAATACACCGTGGATCAGTGCAAATGTGGCTATTGGTTATGGTGCCCTTTATGCAAACCAGCCCACATCAAATGGAAACGGACACTGGAATACAGCTGTTGGAAATAACGCATTGTATTCTAATACAACGGGAAACGAAAATACCGCCGAAGGCTTCAATGCACTTAATGCCAATACGATTGGAAACTATAATACGGCTAATGGAAGTTTGGCCCTTTATCGTAACACAAAAGGAAATGAAAATACAGCAAGTGGCCTTGAGGCGCTTTTAAATAATACAACCGCAAGTCAGAATACAGCCCTCGGAACTAAATCATTATTTACCCAATCCTACAACAACAACAATACATCATGGGTAAGCGGCAATGTAGCGGTTGGTTATAAAGCGCTATATTCTAATCAGCCTACATCTATATCAGATGGATATAGCAATACTGCTTTTGGAAATTACGCCCTGACTGCCAATACCACAGGCTGGTCTAATACTGGTCAGGGAAATAATTCTCTTTTTTCTAATACAAATGGTTATCAAAATGTCGCCAATGGATATAGTGCACTTTATTCCAATACCACAGGATACGGTAATACGGCTATTGGATTGAACTCGCTTTATTATATTGTTGGGGGAAGTTATAATGCGGCACTGGGCATTAGTTCCGGGACAGCACCAGGAGGGCCTGGCCTTATCAACACTGTCAGTGTTGGAAATCACGGATATTATAATGCCGCATCAAACCAGGCATTTATAGGCAATACAAGCACTCTTTGGACTGGTGGTAACACTACATGGTTCACATATGCTTCAGATGGAAGAGTAAAGAATAATGTAAGAGAAGATGTACAAGGACTTGAATTCATATCGAGGCTAAGACCTGTCACCTATAATCTCGACATCACTGCAATGCGCACTATTACCGGGAATGAAGAAACGCCTGACTATCCGGAGAAATATGATGTAGAGAAAATAAAACAAAGTGGCTTCATCGCACAAGAAGTAGAACAGGCTGCCTTACAATCAGGATACAAGTTTAGTGGAATTACTGTGCCAAAGAATGAAAATGAGTTGTACACAATGAGCTATTCGCAATTTGTGGTGCCTTTAGTGAAAGCCGTACAGGAGCTTATAGCAATCAATGAAAACTTAATGGCAGGGAATGTTGGACAGGATATCATCATTGAACGTTTGACATCAGAAAATGAAATACTCACTCTACGAATAGAAAAGATAGAATTATTGATTCGTGAGAAGAATTAACTTCCCTATCATCCGATTCTGTTAGGTATGCATCGGGGGAGTTTTTCGTATTGCCTTGTTGCGGGCATAAAGAAGAATGTTTAATGTTTAATTTATTCCATGAAGGATTGTGATAATTTACGTCGAAAGACTCGTCCTGGAATTGATTCCCCCCATCTTCCTAGAAACCTGCTGATCTTGACACAAAGTCTATTGGCTTGATATTACTCATTGGAATAAGCGCTTCCTTCCCTTTAATGATCACTTTAGAACAAAGGCCATTTTATCTCACCACCTCTTTACCATATTTTGTCTTATCCCTATCCTTAATTGGTCTGCCATTTATACTCAACCTTATTAAAAGAGTAGAGTCAAAAAATTATTCGAAGTTCAACTTCTAAGGTAATATTTAGCCTTACCCAATAGAATTAAAGAATACAAAACCAATTGTTGGCAACTGAGGGTGGCCTGTAACATTATGTCTGTCTCCTGATTATTTACCTTTGACCTCTATTATGAAGGTCAGTTCAAAGCCCTTATCCGCTACTTCTCTACAAGCATTGTATCTCATCTACGGATTCCTGGTCCTGAGTGCCACCGTACGGCTCTTCGCAACCCCACACGCAGTCTGGATTGACGAAGCCGAACAAGTCTACCATTCTCAGTGGCTTCAGCCTGGTGCTTATGATGCACAACCTCCGCTTTATACGTGGATTCACCATTTGGTGTTCGCCCTCACTGAACCTAACCTGTACTTCGTTATCCTGTTCAAGTTCGCGATAGTAATCACGACCTTCTGGTGTGTCAAAAAAATATTCTCACTCACTTGCGGAGACGATACGCCCGCGACGATCCTGGGTTTGTTGTCCATGATATTCATCTTCCAGTTTTGGGATGCGTCACTCCTGAGTACCAATACGCTCCTTGTTACATGGGCATCGGTGTGGTCAGTGTATTTAGTCATCATCATCGCACGGGATCCCCGCTGGCTCCATTACCTGCTGCTCGGGCTCACATTAGGGATAGGATTTTTATCGAAGTATAATTTCGTCCTGGCGATTGGTGCCCTTGCAATTGCAGGCATGGGCATTCAAACGATATGGCGGGCTATGGTCTCACCACGGATACTCGTGACGTTGATATCTTTCTTTGTAGTCACCTCACCGCATGTGATGTGGTTTTTACAAAATAGCCTGCAGGTAGAGTCCACTCTTCAGTCAGAATTGGGGGATAAAGGCCAGCTTGAAATAACTCGTTCTGTTTTTTATGGCGCGGTTTCATTCGTGTCCAAACTAATGGCATTCATCGGTATATGGGTGTTAGCTATGGTAATCTTCTTCAGGAAAGCCATCTTCAAAAGTCGTCAACGCGACCCGGATATCTGGTTACAATTTTTTGGAAGTTATATTTTGTCAGTAACGCTGTTGATCATGTTGAGTGCTTTGATCTTTGAGATCCGGGTCTTTCATGAACGATATTTTCAACCTTTCTATATTTTTATTCCGGTTTATGCCTTTCTGCTATTTGGTCACCAGATATCGCTTTCTACCACCAACTCAATATGGTTTCAACGGTTGAGCGTGGTCGTTTTCATCGGCATCTTTTGTTTCAACTCTCTTCCTTTTATCATAGACCCATTGATGGGTAAATCCGGATATATGAACATACCCTACGACAGAATCGCTCATTGGGTGGATCAGGAAAAAGAAGATGGAGATCTGATTATTACGAATCACATTCTATTCGCCGGAAATATAAAGCTCAACCTGGAAGGACAACAAAAAGTAGTTGTATGGAATGACCATGAACATTTCCAGACCGAAACTTCAGATTCCTCAATTCAGTCACTCCTAATTATATGGCATGATAAAGGTGATGGAGTTGCTGAAATGATCGCATCGTTCAAAAATCTGGATCCTGATTTTGACAATCGGAGCATTCAATACAAAGAAATCCCGTATCACAAACCCAAAGGGAAACATATCCGGATCGGTATGGTACGGCTAGCAAGAAGTACGAAGTAAAAAAGTGGAAGCACGAATATCAAAGTACGAAGTATGAAAAATGTTTTAGAAGTTCCGTAAACGTAAAACCTAGATTCATAAGAACTTGCTCTAAGATCAGGGTAACGCTTACCTTTGCCGTCCTTTCAAATACAAGTTATGATATCAAAAGACAATCAGGGCTTCGGCACCAAAGCCGTACATGCAGGTGTAGAACCCGATCCCGTATCCGGTGCCATCATGACACCGATCTACCAGACGTCCACGTATGTGCAGGAAGCACCTGGCCAGCATAAGGGGTATGAATATGCCCGCACGCAAAATCCGACTAGGGATGCATTGCAGGCCAGCCTGGCCGCACTCGAAGGTGGTAAATATGGCATTTGTTACAGCAGTGGCCTCGCAGCCATGGATGCTGTCATTAAATTGTTACAATCCGGTGACGAAGTTCTTTGTGCCAATGATCTGTATGGAGGTTCATACAGATTACTTGTACGTGTGTATGGACCCATGGGTATCAAAAGCAAATACATCGACATGTCTGATCTGGATCTTTTCAAAAGTTCGATCACACCTGCGACAAAAATGATCTGGCTCGAGACACCAACGAATCCTACACTTCAGATACTCGATCTGAAAGCTATTTGTGTTATTGCAAAAGAACATTCGATTCCGGTGTGTGTGGATAATACATTCGCATCTCCATATCTCCAAAATCCACTTGAACTTGGTGCTACGATCGTACATCACTCGATCACAAAATATATCGCCGGTCACAGTGATGTGATCATGGGTGGTTTAGTAACCAGTGATGATGCATTGGCAGAGCGTCTGAAATTTTTACAAAACGCCAGTGGTGCCGTACCCGGACCTCAGGATTGTTTTCTGACATTGCGCGGTATCAAAACCTTACATATCCGTATGGATCGTGCATGTGAAAATGCCATGCGTCTTGCCCATTTTCTTCAGAGTCATCCGAAAGTTGGAAAAGTTATGTTCCCCGGATTAAAAGATCATCCGCAACACGAACTAGCCGGAACACAGATGCGTGGTTATGGTGCGATGATCTCTTTCGATCTGAAAGATGACAGCATGGATGCGGCAAATAAAGTGTTGAGCAGCACAAAACTTTTTTCACTTGCTGAATCACTTGGTGGCGTTGAATCATTGATCGGGCATCCCGCCACGATGACACATGCTTCCATTCCAAGAGAGCAACGTCTAGCGTCAGGCCTTACGGATTCACTTATTCGATTGAGTGTAGGTATAGAAACGTATGAGGATTTGGAGCAAGATCTTGAAAATGCTTTGAGTTAATTAGAAAATAATCGTGATTTCCCGCTGATATCGCAGAAGCCAATCATTTTCTCTAAACGCTGAAATCGCCGAAGCATATTGAGCAGCGTTTTCTGCGTTGTATTTCTGCGAGACTTTGCGGGAAACTATTCATGATTTACCGCTGATAGCGCAAAAGCAAAATGATCAGCGTTTTCTGCGTTGTATTTCTGCGAGACGTTGCCGGAAAATATTCAAAATTTCCCGCTGATATCGCAGAAGCCAATCATCTTCTCTAAACGCTGAAAAACGCTGAAGCAAAATCATCAGTGTTTTCTGCGTTGTATTTCTGCGAGATTCTGCGGGAAATTAAAATTCGTTTTATTTCATTTCAAAATTCACTATTTTAGGATTGAAAACAATATTAAAATGCACCAGTCGATTAAACAATGGTCTGCCGCAGACCAGCCGAGAGAGAAATTGCTCCATCTCGGATCCAGATCCTTATCAGAAGCTGAATTAATTGCCATCCTGATGCGTGTCGGCACACGCAATAAATCAGCTGTCGATCTCGCCAAAGACTTGCTGGCCAAGCATCAAAACAGCCTGGGTTCCTTAGCGAAACTTACGGTCCATGAATTGATGCAAATGAAAGGTATCGGTGAAGCAAAAGCAGTTAGCATCGCCGCCGCCCTGGAACTAGGCCGTCGACGTGTTACAGAAAGTGCCCTGCAGAAATCGCAGATCTCCTCCAGCGTAGATGCCTATGACCTGATTCATTCCCGCATGCGTGACCTGACTCAGGAAGAATTCTGGATCATCCTGCTGGACCGGCGTTCCCGTGTCATTTCTATCGAGGAGATCCATACGGGAGGCATGTCTGCCATGGTGGTGGATCCAAAAATTATTTTCCAGAAAGCACTTGAACGCAAGGCGTCATCCGTTATCCTCTCGCATAATCATCCATCCGGCTCCCCCAGTCCGTCGAATGAAGATCAGCGGCTGACGGAAAAAGTCAAGATGGCCGGCAATTATATTGACATCAAGGTGCTGGATCACATCATTATCGGGGAGGGATCCTATTACAGCTTTGCAGATGAAGGGAAAATCTGAACCCCTCCAGAGCTGTTAACAAAGACATAAACTTCAGATGGGATGGGGACGTTTTAAGTAGCTTAGCAAAAATTTGAACACACATTGAGCCAGGAAACAGGCAAACCTAAAAAAAGCATGGACTGGAAGACGCTGATGCGTCTGCTAAGACTGGCTGCCCCTTACAAATCGCTATTGATCGCCAGTGCTTTCCTGGCCATTGTGCTGGCACCCCTCAGTACAGCGCAGCCCTATCTGGTCAACGTCATCGTCGATGATTACATCATCTCTCCTCAGCCCGATGGCCTGATAAAGATGTGCCTGATCTTTGCGGGTCTGTTGATCCTGACAGGGATACTGCAGTATACGTTCATATACCTCACCAACCTGATCGGACATAGTGTGATCCGTGATCTCAGGGTCAGAGTGTTTAATAAGATCACCAGCATGAAGTTGTCATATTTCGATAAGACACCCATCGGAAATCTGACAACGCGCACGATCAATGATATCGAAACGATCAAGACCGTTTTTTCAGAAGGGGTGATCACCATAGTAGCAGACTTATTGAGTATCGTCGTAGTCCTGGCAGTCATGTTTTATACAAGTCTAACATTGACATTGGTGTGTCTTTCTACAATCCCGCTGATCATCATTGCAACCTGGATCTTCAAACAAAAAGTAAAGGTGTCGTATGAAAAAGTGCGTACACAAATAGCACGCCTGAATGCCTTTCTGCAGGAACGGATCAGTGGTATGGCGGTCGTGCAGATCTTCAATGCAGACAAACAGGAACGTGAAAAATTTAAAGAGATCAATCGCGACTACACTAAAGCAAATCTTGATTCTATTTTATACTACGCGATCTTTTTTCCCGTAGTGGAAATTATCGCCGCACTTGCCCTGGGTATCATGGTATGGTGGGGTGCGCGCAATGTGGTGGGAGGATCCGTCACGATGGGTGAATTGATCGCGTTCCCGCTTTACATCAATATGCTATTCCGGCCGATGCGATGGCTTGCTGATAAGTTCAACACACTGCAGATGGGCATGGTGGCAGGTGAACGTCTCTTCAATATCCTGGATAGTGATGAAGTGATGACGGATTCTACTCAACCAGTATTAGGTACACCTGAGAAAAAAGGTATTGTGGAATTTGACAAAGTTCATTTTGCATACGATGATGAAAATGATGTATTGAAAGATGTGTCATTTACGATTCCTTCCGGTCAGACGCTTGCGATTGTAGGCAGTACAGGTTCAGGAAAAAGTACAATTATCAATTTGCTAAATCGCTTTTACGATATTAAGCAGGGTTCGATCCGCATTGA
>JANPKZ010000215.1:0-2215 GCA_031426295.1 Saprospiraceae bacterium | reverse complement strand
CAGGATGCAAGTCTCTTCCTCTGCAGGGAAGCAATCCGCATTGCATTCGAAGAACGTGGTGTAAAAACATTTGATTTTTGCGGCAGCATGATCGAGCCGATCACAGAGATCCGTCGTCAATTCGGTGCCAGGTCAGCAGGCTTAATGAAAATTGTAAAATCAAATTACAAACTCCTGGATGTAATGTATTCTCTAACGCGTTAATAGTTGGTCATGCAACCCATGCAACCCATGCCAGCCATGCCTTATTACGCCCACACCTTACACCCTTCCGTACAATTATTACAAATATCAATCTGGTCCCTTCCCTTCAGTAGCTGGTTACGGAAATTCGCATACGCTATCCCTTTCCAGATCTCGGTAAAAGATTGTTTCTTCAGGTCGCCCAGTTTATGCGTAGCATCTTTATCAAAACAACATGGTACCACTACGCCATCCCAGGTAATCACACATGCATGCCACAGCTTCCAACAATGATTTAACAACTGATTTTTGATCGACCATGATCCGGAAGCCTCTTTCCTGTAGCGGCTATATTTTTCGATTGTTGGAATTAAGTCGTTACCATTTTCATAATCATATACCTGCGCAGTCTTAAGTTTTACTTCATCCACCCCAATTTCTTTTGCCAGTGCTCTCACTTCTTCGATCTGGTGTTCATTAGGTTTCACAACCAGCATTTGAAACACAATATGCGGTGTTGCTGAATTGGCTTCTTTTTTTGCTTTAACAAGATTTCTTGCACCCTCTAGCACTGTAGCCAGATGACCTTCTTTGCGATATTGTTCATACACCTCCTGCGTCGAGCCATCAATGGAAATTAATATCCTGTCAAGACCAGACGCAATCGTCTTACGTGCATTTTCAGGATGTAAAAAATGACCATTCGTGGAAGTAATCGTATAAATCCCTTTGTCATGAGCATACTTCACCATGTCCAGGAATTTAGGATTGATATATGGCTCGCCCTGGAAATAAAAGATCAGCCACAACAATTGACGATGCATGTCATCGATCAGCTTCCGGAAGAAAGCTTCTTTCATATTTCCAGTATCACGCGAAAAGGAACGTAGACCGCTGGGACATTCAGGGCAACGAAGATTACACGCTGTGGTAGGTTCAATTGAGATCGTCATCGGGCGCCCCCACTGAACAGGCTTTTTTAATAAACGCGTAATATGATAGGAAGACCACACCTGGCCTGCATTGATGATCTTAGAAAAAGTAATTTTTGAAAGAAATCTCCTCGTGTCCGCTACATATAACATGAGCGATTATTCTGTTGTCAGGTAACGCTCCTGGGCTATCCGATAATGATGGACCACATGCCCTGCCATAATAAATGGAAAAGCTGAAGCACGTATTTGTTTTTCATTGGCCGTACCGATACGCGAAGCCATTTCAGCATCCATGTGTCTTAACAGGTATAATGTTGACGAACGAATGGCTCTCCACTCATTTGCGAGATCCATAGGATGTACATTGTGATACACGGATTGACGTGCATAGTCATCCTGCTCAAAACCCGGGAAATTATTTTTGTCATTCCGGCTGATGCACAACATGCGATACGCAAATATGCGCTCCGTGTCCATCACATGACCGATCATCTCAGCCAGTGACCATTTTCCTTCTGCATACCTGTATTGGGCATCTTCCGGCGTCAGGCTTTCAATCCAGTCACCGAACCAGTCACGCTGGGTATGCAGGAACGTGGCGATGTCTACTTCAGGCACAAGGTCAGCGTACCGGAAATAATATGGATCACAATCGCCTTCTGCAGGACGATTGTACAAGGGGCTGGTCAGTGTAGTCATATTCCAAAGATATAGGGCACAATCCAAAGAGAACATAACTCCACTTTAAAAAAGAACTAATTTTGCCCCACCATGAAATATTTAATTGCAGGGCTGGGAAATATCGGGGATGAATATGCTGCCACGCGTCACAATATCGGCTTCCAGGTCGTAGATCAACTGGCAGAAAAACTTGAAGCCTCATGGAAGTCGGCAACACTGGGTTCAATAGCCGAAGCGAAATATAAAGGACGCACATTGATCCTTCTCAAGCCCAATACGTATATGAACCTCAGTGGCAAGTCCATCATGTACTGGCTTCAGAAAGAAAAAATTCCGGTGGAAAATTTATTGGTGATTGTGGATGAGTTACAACTCGACCTGGGAGTTATCAGATTGCGCGGCAAAGGAACAGATGG
>JANPKZ010000214.1:0-3361 GCA_031426295.1 Saprospiraceae bacterium | reverse complement strand
TGTGAGTTGTGAGTTGTGAGTTGTGAGTTGTGAGTTGTGAGTTGTGAGTTGTGAGTTGTGAGTTGTGAGTTGTGAGTTGTGAAATATTTGAAACTTCGTTTCAAATTTTATTATGATGTTCGGCGTAGGCTGTGCCTACGTCGTTGTGTCAGCAAATTTCCGATTTGCTGAAAGGCATTTCATATTGTAAGACCTTTGGCAAAACGGATTTTGCCAACACTCAAACGTAGGCACAGCCTACGCTTAACAATTTTTTTTTATCAAATAATGAATTCTGAATACTGAACACTCCTTTTCCTGTGCTCCTATGGTCCCGCGATCCTTTGCTCCTTTGCTCTTAATTCACGACAAGCCCCTTCGTCATACTTTGATTTCCCTGGCGCAGATGGATGTAATAATGACCCGCTGGCACCATTGGGATATTCAATGAATGTGTCACAACTTTTTTGGAAGCCTTACCACCATTCCATGTGCGGATCTCGTGGCCCCATTTGTCTAACATCGTTGCTGTCCAGGCATCTCCGCTGGAGACCCATTCAATATTGGTGAATGCGACAGCCGGATTCGGATAGACTTTGAAATGAACATCAAGGAAGACCTCATTTTGTATGGCTGTGGATAACGAACATCCTTCAATCAGTGGCAGGAATTGAATGTCCGGATTCAGGATTTCATAAATATCCGATTCTGCCAGGCCGAGCCAATCTTTCAGGATCGTTCCGTAAACAGATCTGAAATCATATTGCATCGCCACGCCTTCCTGCGGATCTGCATCAACGAGGATCTGTGCATTATCACCAAGGATACCCGGCTTGACACAAGGACCAAACATCATCAAAGGTGCGGCGGTACCATGATCGGTTCCCATACTATCATTGGAACGGATCTGACGACCGAATTCAGAAAATGTCATCGTGAGTACTTTCTCATCTTTGCCTGATAATTTCAGGTCCTGCTGAAATAATGAAATGGCTTCGGACAATTGACGCAACAAGTCTGCATGATCCCCTAATGTGGTATCGCCATCAACTTGTGCAGAGTGCGTATCAAAACCACCAAGTGTTACGATATACACTTTTGTTTTTAATCCTCCATTAATGAGAAGGGCGACATTTTTTAATTGGCCTGCAAGACGATTGTCCAACGGATATGCTACCTGGTTGCTGCCACCTTCTGCTGCATTTAAGATGACATCCGAATACGCATTTGTTTGCGCTATGGCATCAACAAGAAACCGTAGTTCTTTTCCATAATTATTATCCGGAAAATTTCCTGTCTCTCCTTCTGCTAAAGGCTTTAATGCAAAGGGATCATTAAGTGCTAATGAAAAATTAGTCAGCGGACCCTGGCATGTTTCAGACACTAACGAACCCATGGTAAGTGCAAAAGGTGCTTCGTATTCTTCATTTGGATAACCGGTCGGGTACGCGGGATGATCTTCATTAAAATATCTGCCCAGCCACCCGGTACTTACATACTCAGTTGCACCTGAACCGCTAGTCCAAATATCTGTTGAACGGAAATGTGATCGATCCTGGTTAGGATATCCTACTCCCTGGATCACGTTCATCCTTCCGTCGAGATATAATTCCTGCAATTTCAGCATCGCAGGGTGAAGGCCAAGATTTGTTTCGATTGGCAGGACACTCGCTTCAGGAATCAAAATATTGGGACGCACAGCACTTAATGCACTGTATTGATCAATAGGGATCACACAATTGAGTCCATCATTACCACCATTGAGTTGAATGAGCACAAGCACACGATCATTGTCGGGGCCCTGTGTCATCATGAAGGGAAATGGTACTGCGCCCAGCTTCATGCCATTGAGCATTACAGGAACAGAAGTCAGGGCACTCGTGCGTAAAAAATTTCTCCGTTTCATATGTATGTATTTGGAAGGAGGATCTGGATTATTGTAATTGGAATTCAGGTAAGGAAAGGATCGCGAGGAATAAAAATCTCAAACGATTTTCGACCGCCATTTTCACTGTGTCATTCGAGGGGTCATTGAGGTATTGGCCATACTCAATTGTCCATTCAAAATCCGGCAGACCAGGAATCAGGCTTTCCTTAAGTGCTGCCATTTGTTCTGCAGTAAGTGGATATGGTAGTATGATGTCGAGTATGCCCTGGATCATCTGGTTAGGATCAAGTGCGTTTGGAATGCCTTCCACAACTTTCAAAACATCTATACCCCATGGCCTCATGAATACATCGATCTGTCCCGCAGCCATACCATCTGTTAATGCGCGACGGATCGTAAGTGTTACGCTGTTGATCCAATACCTGTAATACACAGGATCCTGGTAATAAGCTTTCCAGCCTGCCACATCCGGGGGTGTAAATACATCCTGTTGCAATGCCTGGTTAAGGCCATGCAGCGCGAGCCACAATTGATAGGTTTGATTCTGATTAAAATCAATTTCTACTTCAAATGGCTTGATCGTAGATGCTGTAAAATCAATCGGGCTTTTGATCATAGCACCGATAGCATTTTCGTGATAAAAATGTTCGCTGGCAAATAGTGCTTCCAGCACAGGAGCCACTTCATAATTATTTGATTTGAGAATCTCAGCCATCGGTTCGATCACCATGGCTTCGACTTCATCGTCGATGTTGTAGTAGACAAACCATCGATAGATGTTACGCGCCATAAATTTTGACACTTCATCTTTTTGAAGAATGATATCGATGACGGCTTTGTATTCGAGTTCATTACCATTGGCGATGACAGCATTATCAAAACGATGTGACAATGTTTTGGTGCCGGTATCATGTCGATTGAGGCGGAAAACTGCCGGAGGTGGTGTACCTGCACCCTGGAGACCAGCGTTGTTAACTGTCCATCCCGTCAATGCCCTTGCCATCTGTTTGATATCCTCCTCGGTGTAATTCGTATAATCACCTGGTCCTGCCTGAATACCTTTTCCAATCGTGAATAATTCTAACAGCTCACGTGCATAATTTTCATTGGGTGCATTCTTATTGCTTTCAGCACCATTGAGATACTGCAACATCAAGTTGTTGACCGTGATCTCTTCAACGAGTGTTCTGAAATTTCCGATCGCATTGTCGCGAAGTAATTTAATGTATTGATAGGTAAGCTTGGCGTGATTGGAATCTGAAGTCACAAAATGGTTGTGCCAGAACATCGTCATCTTTTCGCGTACGCTGACACCTTCAGAAAGGAATAAAGAAAACTGCCAGCCTCTAATAGATCTGTGCGGATAATTTAAGCCCTGTGTGATGGGTGCATTGACCCATGAGCTGCCGATCGGAACATTGGGATCATTTTGTTCACTGTAATTAATGGGTTCGCCCGGATCCACATTGGTGGTCATCAGTTTTTGGATCGTGG
>JANPKZ010000213.1:0-15857 GCA_031426295.1 Saprospiraceae bacterium | reverse complement strand
CTCTGTTGTCCCATTTTTATTTACGAATTGTTTTGATTGCCTACTCTGATCGGTTTTCGGCTTCCCCGTTGGTTTTTTTGTCAAAGTAAATTTATGTCTGCTTGTTGAGTTGTGAGTGTCCTCCAAAATTACTGCTAACACATAAATATTCGCAACCCAAACTTAAAAATTTCTCTGATTCTCAACAAGTTAGTATTGCGTTTTCGAAAATGTTCGTTGCGGGTATCCAACACCTGTACTGAGCGAAGTGGAAGTATTGCGTTTTCTAAATGTTCCTGTCCAATTAGTCCAACGGACTTTTAATATTTGCTAGTTTCTCATTGAACATATGTTTTAATGCCGCACACTCGTGATGGATTTCATGGGAATTGAAGGCCTGCCCTCAACCGAATACAAATGCGCAAGATCATTTTCAATACCAGATCAAACTATTTGATCGGCGAAACTTACAATAGGATGATGCAATTTCCAATTTCCAACTTTTAGTTATTAACTTTTAGTTTTTAACTATTTAATACCCCGGATTAATTCCCCTCTGTATCGCCGGCACTCCCTCCGACATCCACTTCGGCATCGGTTTTCCCATCAAATAGTGATCAAAAAACTGCGACATACGCAACTGAAAATCTTTGCGATTTTGCCACTTCACCGGCCAGTGCGGCTCACCACGGTAATTCAACAACCACGCCGTCTTGCCAAGCCTTCGGAGAGCGAGATAAAATTCAATGCCCTGCTCAAACGGAACAGCTGCATCTTCATCATTGTGCAACAACAATAAGGGAGTAGTGATTTTATTAATTTTAAATAACGGCGAATTCGCAATATACTTCTGCGGCTCTTCCCAAAGCGTACGACCTATACGACTCTGCTCATGTTCATACTGAAACATCCGGCTCAATCCAGTACCCCAACGAATACCTCCATAAGCACTGGTCATATTCACCACACTCGCACCCGCTTCTGCACATTTAAATACATCCGTCCTTGTCACGATATACGCGATCTGGTATCCTCCCCACGAATGCCCCTGCAACGCCATATTTGACGGATCAGCAATCCGGTTCTTTACAAGCGACTCCACGCCTGACATCACAATCTGGTATGCACTTTCACCGGGATATCCAACTTTATAACTGATATCCGGATTGAAGATCACATATCCCCGGCTTGCATAGAATGCATAATTGATGGTCGAACGGTGAGGTTCAATAGTCGGATGTGTGTGCAATGCCTGCGTATACCGCTCATAGAAATTTACAATGGTAGGATACGAACGATATTTATCAAAGCCTGCAGGTTTTACTAACAAGCCAGTTCTTTTTACACTATCCCAATCCATCCATTCATACAATTCAATCGTGCCCCACTTGTATTCAGCCTGCTGCGGATTGGCAGTCGAGATTTGCACCTGGGTAGCAAAATTGTCTTTGGACAAACGCAGATCCGGGAATACGTTGAAGTTTTCTTTTTTGAAAAGATACACATCCGCATCCCGCGATTTCAAAACCTGTTTTGAATATTCAAATGGCTCAAATTTTGAAACACCAATAGTTTTTGTTCCCGGAGTATACCACACATAAGATGTTGATTTAGTAGGCTCGTCTGTAACATGGATCAGCCAATCCTTTTCATTTGAAATATAGTCTGCTTCATTTTCAGTCCATACAAAACGATTGATGGCTTTTGTATCTCTGCCTTTGGTAATGCGAACAGGTACATTTCCTGCAACAGGATTCCATGACCACAGATCATATCGATCATAAATAAGTAAACCTTCATCGTTCTGCGTCCAGCCGGCAGCACCATATGAACTCGGATACCCTGGCTCATCATTTAATTCATCATAAAATAATGGTAGCGCCTTTGTGTTGAGGTAGGAAAATTTATTTGTTTCAATATGATAAGCCCACCACGTACTATCCGCTGTACTATAACCATAAGCATATTTTCCTGCAGCCGATAACCTTGGGCTGGTATAGATTCCTTTTTTGAATGTTGTTAGCTTTCCGGTTTGCAGGTCAACAATACCCATATCTTTTTGAGCATTGCCCTGCCAGCCTACTTCCAGTTGATATGCTTTGTCAGAGTAGACAAGTGCATAGCGGGTATTTTTTTCTTTCGTCAAAGCCACCTGGTCATACTCCAGGGAAGCAACCCGCACATGTTTTTTTGTTTGTGTATCAAATACCGTCAGGTATCCTTTCTTCTCATCGTCCGGCTTATTCACATTTTGAGTAGTGTACAGCACAGGATCGGTCGTAGACCAGATCTCAACATTGATCGATTCATCTTCAAGTAGTGTAGTGTCTTTAACAAACGGAGTTGTTGTGCGTCCATAATATAAATACCTGCTGTCTTCACTCCATGATAATGTTGAATGCTGGCTGACCAATGATAATTTACTCGTATCGCTTTTCGCGATCACAATAGCACTGTCCTTCGAAAAATCATTGTAATACAATTCATAAGGAGGTATCTGCGCTTTGGTGGTATCGTGATTTGCCAAAAATGCAAAACGACTTCCATCTTTCGAAATAGAGGGTTTCGAATATTCTCCCTTCTGTTTTTTACTTATTTTCCAACCATCATTTTTAAAATAATATACACCCCCCACCTGTGTTGAATCCATTGCTTCGGTAATAGCAACCAACAAAGGTGCTTTTTCCGACCATGTGAACTCTTTCACATTCAGTAAGGTGTCTTGCTTCGATGCAGATAATTGTCGTACGATCAGGTGTACAATATCTTTTTTACCCTTCTTATCCTTGACAGTATCAGCTTCAAAAGCTTCTTTCTTCAATGTATACGCCAGCCAGTCACCGGTTTTTTCCGGAGCTTTATAATTTGTTACATACGGGATCAGGATTTTGTATCCGGAATTTACTTCCCGGATAAATAAAGTATCAGGTGCCCATTTTTTCTTGTCAATCTTTTTTCGCTCCCATGCACGAAGACTATCACGATGTGGTGTGATGATCCCATACATATATTTTCCATCGTAGCTGATAGATGATTTGCTGACACGATCTATAGCCAGGGTAGAAGAATCCCTGGCAGTATTTATCATCAACCTTGGATCGCCTTCACCTGGCACGAGTCTGTAGGTGATCAACCCACCATCACCCGAGATCTGCTGATCCTGGATCGTCTTCCAGATCAGGAAATCATTGTGGTCAAGGGTTTTGAGTGTATTAGCCTGTGAGTATCCTGATAAGGACAGGCAAATAAAGAAGTATATGCAGAGGATCGCCTTATTAACATGGAACAATTCGTTCATTCTGTAAGCCATTTAATTTTTACTGAACTTTACTGTGCAAAATATAAATATTTGACCCCATGATCCGAATCGCGATGATTGCCCATGATGGAAAGAAAGCCGATATGGTTTCGTTTCTACTCAAAAACAAAGAATTGTTCCGAAATGCCTCATTATCTGCTACTTCCACCACAGGTACCTTCCTGGAAAAAGCAGGATTTAATGTAACAAAATATCTTTCAGGGCCCAAAGGAGGGGATGCCCAGATAGCCGCTCTGGTGGCAACCGGCCAAATCGATTTTGTATTTTTCTTCCGGGATCCACTCGATCGCCACCCTCACGAGCCTGATGTCCAGATGCTGATGAGGATGTGCGATGTCCACAATATCCCCTTGGCTACAAATCCCGCCGCTGCAGAATTTCTTCTGAAGGGAATGATTGCGGACGTAGACACCGACATATGACGTATGACGATTACAAGGCAGTAGCAGATTCCATTCCCAAACAGCCGGGTGTCTATCGCTTTTTGAATTCGGAAGGAAAGGTGATCTATGTAGGCAAGGCGAAAAGCCTGCGCCATCGTCTTGCATCGTATTTCGCAGAGAAGCAGGTGTATTTCAAGACCCTGACAATGGTCAAAAATGCACATCACTTTGAATTCACCATAGTAGAAAGTGAGCAGGATGCCTTGTTGCTGGAGAATACGCTTATCAAACAGATCCAACCCCGCTATAATGTAAATCTTAAGGATGATAAATCGTATTCCTACATCGTCATAAAAAATGAACGTTTCCCGAGAGTATTCTTAACAAGAAGAGTTATTCGTGATGGCTCTACATACTTTGGCCCTTATACATCAAAAGCAAAAGTCAAAGAGATACTCGACATTGTTAAAAAGATCTTTCCCCTGCGAACCTGTTCTTTAAACTTAAGCCCACAGCCTATTGCTGCAGGCAAATACAAAGTGTGCCTCGAATTTCACATTAAAAATTGTTTAGGTCCATGCGAAGGATTGGAATCGGAAGAAACATACAATACCCGCATCGAGCAGGTCAGGAATATTTTAAAAGGAAATTTTAAAGAGGTCTTTCAGCATCTGAAAAAGCAAATGGATCAGCATGCCATGGATATGGAATTTGAAAAGGCACACCATATCAAAGAGAAGCTGAATTTATTTGAAGATTACCAATCCAAATCTACCGTAGTCAGTCACATGACCCGTGACCTGGATGTATTCAGCATTGTATCCGACGATACGTACGCGTATGTCAATTATTTAAAAGTAGCACAGGGTGCTATCATCAATAGCTACACACAGGAACTTCAGAAGAATTTGAATGAAGATGAATCGGAGTTATTGACATTCACCATTGACCGGTTACGTGAAAAATTTAATAGCGTTACAGAAGAGATCATCGCGCCTTTTAAAATCCAGCTGATCGAACAGGGTCTCACGCTTACCGTGCCACAACGTGGTGAGAAAAAAGAGTTGCTGGATCTCTCGATGAAGAATGTCAAATATTTTCTTCTCCAGAAACAAAAGGAGAAGATGAATAATATTCGTCAAACTCCTGCTGAGCGCATCCTTGGCACTTTACAAAAGGATTTGCGGATGCAGAAGGTGCCGATGCATATTGAATGTTTCGATAACAGTAATATACAGGGCACACATCCCGTAGCTGCATGCGTGGTTTTCCGGAATGCAAAACCAGCTAAGAAAGATTATCGTCATTTTCATGTAAGGACAGTTGAAGGTCCTGATGACTTTGCTTCCATGCGGGAAATTGTCGAGCGGCGATACAAACGGATGCTGGAAGAAAATCAGCCATTGCCCGACCTGATTATTATTGATGGTGGTAAAGGCCAGCTCAGCGCTGCAATGGAGTCAATTTCTTTATTGAATATCCGTGACCAGGTAACTGTAATTGGTATTGCAAAAAAATTAGAGGAAATTTATTTTCCAGGTGATTCGATCCCACTTTATATCGATAAAAAATCAGAATCTCTCAAGTTGATTCAGCAGGTTCGCAATGAAGCCCACCGTTTTGCCATCACCTTCCATCGCAATACGCGCAGCAAAAACTTCACATCAACCGAACTCACTGGTGTCAAGGGAATAGGGGAGAAAACAGCAGAAAAATTGCTCAAACATTTTGGCTCTGTCAAAAAAATGAAACAGGCATCTGAAGAGGAATTGATCAAACTGATCGGCCCATCAGCAGCCAAAAAAATCATTTCTATGAATTCCGGTATCACGTCGGAAGCAGGTCCATCAGAAGAATCACTCAGTTCCTAAAGAAACTGTCTCATCTGTCTTGATCGAATTGTGGAGGAAGGAACCCATCTCCAGCAATTGCGATGCAGTAGCAGGTCCTTCATGTCTAAGCATCACCTTGCCTTTACCATCCACAAAGACCATTGTCGGGAAATGCGTTACGCCATACATGTCAGCCAACTCTGGACCCGGAGGAGCACCGCCCACGTCGACTTTATAATTAATAAAATGAGTATTGAAGTACTGCGCCAGGGCATCCTGCGTGAAGACATGCTCTTCCATTCGTTTGCAATTATCTACCCATGGAGAGTAAAAATCGATAAATACAGGTTTATGCATCCTGTCCGCAAATTCCAGGACATGCCCTAAGTTCGGACTTGTAGCAAACTGGATATCATCAGAACAGGTGGCCGGTCTTACCACAATCGGGTTGTATGTCCTCGGAGCACATGTCCATAAGACAAACAGGCTCAATACTATCAATAGCACGTAATGTAATCCTCTCATATCTTAATTTGTCTGAATAGCGTTACTTACAATAAGCAAAACATATGCCAGAAAATCTTAATATGTAATTTAAGGCGAAGGCGGAGGCTAGGACTGAGGAAGGATCATTCAAATCATAATTAACCATAATGATCATAATAATCTGCGTTCCTATGTATAATTAGTAAAACGAAACTTCGAAATCGATTCCGGGTCGAGCAATTTTCCAAACGCCATAAAGAACGGATTCAACAACGACTCCTTATTGTAAGTCAATGGCTCCAGCGTATCTGCACGCAATAACGAACCCCCAGATTCTTCCAGGATACACTGTGCAGCAGCGGTATCCCATTCCATCGTAGGTCCAAGACGCGGATAAAAATGTGCTTTCCCTTCAGCAATCAGGATCAGTTTTAATGAGCTGCCTACAGAAATAATTTCCGGACTTTTCAATTTTGAAATAATATTTTCTGTATCAGGATCACGATGGCTTCGTGATGCCACCACACGTAGATTGGAGTCCGTGATATTAAAAGGCAGCGAGTGTATCTCAGTTTTTACATCCTGCTGATCGATCCTGTATGCTCCTGAATATTTTTCCGCTGTATAAATTATACCGCTCTCAGGAATACACACAAAACCACCTTTACATAGGTGTCCTTCCAGGTATGCTATGTTGATTGTAAACTCCCCATTTCGTTTTATAAACTCTTTCGTTCCATCTAATGGATCCACCAGGAAATATCGATCATACCCCTTGCGTACATCATATTCTTCCTGCTTTATCTCCTCCGAAATGATAGGAATGTCAGGATATAAGACAGTCAATTCATTTTTTATGATCTCATTCGACCTGAGATCAGCATCAGTCAGAGGGCTTTCATCCTCCTTATATTGGGTTTGAAAACGGTCTGTATCTGCATAGATTTCCATGATAGCTACGGCAGCCTTCCGCAGAACAGGGATCATTTGGTCAGTCATATTCATCGGTCACAAGGTAACTAGGTTCGCAAAACTCAGGGTGCCAGATAGAGTTCTCCATGATACAGGACTTTCTATCTTTGGATAATGCACCGGATCACCAACTTAGCCTGCCTCAACGGAAGTGCCCATATTGTGAGGTATGTTATTGTGTGTTTAATCATTTTGGCAGGCCACAATGCATCTTTGAGCCAGCGCCCGCAATATAAGATGTCAGTCTCCCTGGATACATCGGAGCAGAAGCTGACAGGCATTATAAAGATTACCTATACAAATAATGCAAAGGTACCGCTGGATAAACTTGCGATTCATCTCTGGCCGAATGCATTCAAATCCCGCGATACAGAGCTGGTAAACCAAATGCTTAACCTTGGCAACCTTACTCTTTACCGGGCAAAAGTATCCGAGACAGGTGGCTTTAATCATCTCTATTTTGAGTCACCTGAACAAAAAATCACGTTTGAAACCACAAAATATCCGGACATCGCCTGGCTGATTTTAAGCAGGCCTCTTCAGCCTGATTCTGTAATTACACTTACCACCACATTTTCACAAAACATTCCACTTTCTTTCTCGAGGCCTGGTCGCACAGGCATGAGTTACCAGGTAACACAATGGTACCCGCATATCGCGGTATATGATCAAGAAGGCTGGCACCCTATGCCATATCTTGATACGGGAGAATTCTACAATGACTTTGCAGATTATGATGTCACAATTGTAGCTCCTTCTGGATATGTAATTGCAGCTACTGGAACCGGCACTTCAGATAATTCACAAGGCCCTTATACGGAATGGAAATTTAAAGCAACTAATGTGATTGACTTTGCATGGTTTGCCAGCCCGGAATTTAGGCATGAACAAAAGGTAATTCAGATTGACAAAAAACCTGTCGAACTGAATATCTATATCGATCCGTATCTGTCGGAAAATTGGGATTCTGCCATGACATATGTGGAAAGAGCCATGCACTTTTATAGTGATTGGGTAGGACCATATCCTTATCCACAGATGAGTGTGGTGTATGCACCATTCAGCAGTGCCGGATTTATGGAATATCCCATGGTGGCACAAATTTCATACACCGATACACATGAATTCCTGGACAGGGTTATCGCTCATGAAATAGGTCACACCTGGATTTATGGAATTTTATCTACGAACGAACGTTCTGATCCCTGGATGGATGAGGGATTCAATTCCTTCCTGGAAAGCCAATACATGAAAAGTGTATATGGTGCGGATGTTGAAACTCCTTTACCCGGAGTTTTTCGGTCAAAGACTTCCATGAACGACAATGATGCAGTTTTACATTTTGTTCGCAGCCAAAGAAAACTTCAGCCTCCCGCAACGCCACCAGATAAGCAGTCCAATGATCAGTATTTGTTAAGTGCATATGTTCTCGGACCAAAAGGATTAGAGTTAATGCGTCTCCAGGTAGGGGATGACATGATGAAGAGAATGTATCGTCGCTATTTTTCAGATTATAAATTTTCATTGGTATCACCACAGGATATTCGTACTTCATTCGAATCAGAATGTACATGCGACTTGTCGTGGTTTTTTGAAAATTGGATCCACACCAGTCATGAAATTGATTACCGGATCGATAGATTTGACAACCAAGCAAATTCAGTTTCCTTACTGAACAAATCAGAACACGCGAACGCACTCACAATTTCGGGTTTTAAAGATGATCAGCATGTTGAAACAAAATGGTTGCCGGGATTTGAAAAACAGGAAGTTGTCAAGTTTGGATCTGATATAGACGAAGTAAGATTGTATGATAATTTTTCACCCAATAAATTCTGGCAACGGGATGTAAAGCCAAAACTCCTACCGGCTATCCATATTTTCCCAAAAATTGGCAGCAATACAAGGAATTCATTGAGCGTCACGCCCATCTTCGGCTACAACCTCACGGATGGGATCATGCCGGGTGCTATGGTCATGACCGATATCCTGCCGCAACCGAATTTTAAATTACTGCTGATGCCATTTTATGGAATCGAAAGTAAAGAGTTTCGTTTCCATGGAGATATTCGTTACGCACCAGATATTGATATTTTGTCCTTTGATAAATTATTGCTAAGTCTTTCCGCCACAAAGTTTGGTTATAATGTGGATACACATTATTTGTTCAGGGATGACTATCAACGCATTTCTCCTTCCATTGCTTTTCGTTTTCGGGAAGCTGATATTTACTCGCACAACACAAAATGGCTGAAATATCGGTATGTCCATATTGATCAGTCATACGGCGTCGGAGATAATTTTTTCGAGTACCAGTTCCATCGAGAACAACGTGCTTATGGTATTCACGAGTTATCCTTACAAATGCGGTCTGATTATGCATTGCGACCATATTTTGCAAATGCTGCTTTGCAGGCAGGAGAAGGATTTGTTCGTCTCAACCTGAATTACAATCAACATTTTAGGGGCAGGGACAAAAATCGCGGTTTCTGGGTCAGGGGTTTTGCAGGTTGGCTCCCGGTTCTCGAACAACCCAAAGCAAATGTTCTGTTCTTCTTCAATGGGATTTCATCAAATGGATATTCTTCCAAAGATTATATGTATGATGAATGGCTTATCGGCCGTAATGCAGTTGATGGAAATTTTATCAGACAGGTATTTATTAAGGATGCTGGTTTGAAAACATTCGCAACCAATGGCATCAGCGAAAAATGGATGATCGGGGGTGGCATCAGTGCCGCATTACCTTTCAGATATGTTCATTTCTACATGGATGCAGCATTGTATCCAAGTGGCATTACACAAGAAACCGAATTAAGTTATAGTGGAGGTCTGGCTGTTATCCTGATCAAGGATGCATTCGAAATATATCTGCCCATCTTAGAAAGCAAGGACATCCGTCAAAGCCTGCCCTACCAGATCAATAAATTATGGCATCAGCGTATCACCTTCCAGGCGAGCTTTAAATTTGCAAATCCTTTTTACCTGATTGATGAATATCAATATAAATACAAGTAAGACTATTCGTCTTCATCGTCTGAATCCTCAACAGGTACCACCACTTCTCCTGTGTTATTGCCAAGCAGTCGCATGATGCTGACATTATCTTTCCGGAGTTTATTGGCAATTTTATAAATATGATGCGATGTAACCTCTCCGATCCGGTCAGCTTCTGTATTGATCAGGTTGGCATCGCCAAGTGATTCGTAGTAGGCTAGATTGGTTGCTTTATGTGCAGCGCTTACATTCGAAAAACTTACGGTGCTTTCATTTTTATTTTTCAACTTTTCAAGCATGGCAGCTGACACCTCTTCGCGCTGCAGCACGCTCAGCTCTTCCCAGAGTTGTGCTTCCATGGCTTCCATCGTTACATCTTTTGCGGGACGCAATTCCATGATGAATAAACCCTTGTCTTCGGTGCCCGTAATGTATGCATCCATGTGTGCGCAGATCTTCAGCACCTTCACCATCCGCTGGTAAAAGACAGATGATCTGCCCAGGCTCATCACATCGCTTAACAAGTCGTACGCGTAGTAATCAGGTCCGTTACGGTCATCCATCAGCCATGCGAGATATAGTACTGAAGAAGGATAGTTGCCTTCATTTTCAAGTAACCGCATTTCCTTCTGCATGTGTTCTTCCGGCTTATGAAATCGCAACACAGGCCGTGCCGGAATAGCCTCAAACCTGGTTTTGATCATGGCAAGCATCTCATCCGGATCCGTCGGACCTGACACAGACAGGATCGCATTATTTGGGCCGTAAAAGTTTTGATAAAATTCTTTTACATATTCCAGTTTTGCTTCCGCGATATGTTCAATTTTTTTCCCGATCGTGGGCCAACGATACGGATGTGTTTTATAGCACAATTCTGACAACATATGCCATACCATCCCGTATGGTTGGTTGATGCAGGTTTCTTTATATTCCTCGGTGACAACCTGTTGCTGCGTGCTCAGCGATTTTTGATTGATGCTGAGATTCTGCATCCGGTCAGCTTCGAGCCATAAAGCCGTATCGACATTTACAGATGGAAGTGTTGTATAAAAATTGGTGATGTCTGCATTCGTAAATGCATTACAATCACCACCTGCCAGTTGCACCGGGTCATCAAATGATGGTGCATTTTTTGAGCCACCAAACATCAGGTGTTCAAATAAGTGTGCAAAGCCGGTCCGGTCGGGCGATTCATCGCGCGAACCAACTTTATAGAGCATATTGACAGTCGAAAGGGGCGTATTCTTATCCTGGTGGATGATCACACATAATCCGTTTGACAATGTGTGTTTTTCAAAAGTGACCAAATTGTATCTGTTATGGTTAATGAAGCAAAACTAAGGAACAAAGGGGACAAGGCAAGAGTTCTGTATTGGATATCCTTAAGTTATTGACAATATCCGTTTAATACGGCCAGTATTGGCTTTCCGGTGATCCTGCTCCATAATTGGGTATCCGTTCCACACACATCCCAATCGGTTTTACACCCCCTGCGATTATCGAAACGGATATTTCCTTTTTCGTTTCTCCCCATAAAGGAATTACCAAAATATTCAATGTCTTTACCCCAACCTTTCTACATTTACCCATTATGTCAGGAGATCCATCGTCCACGAGTAAGGGTATGCAGCTGCCTCAAGAAGCAGAGTCGCTACTGGGCTACGTCTCAGGGCTCCCACCATTCCTGCGCGGCCCATACAGCACGATGTACCTGGTTCGCCCATGGACCATCCGACAGTATGCGGGCTTTTCAACGGCGGAAGAGAGTAATGCCTTTTATCGTCGCAATCTGGCTGCCGGGCAACGTGGTCTATCTGTGGCATTTGACCTCCCTACACATCGCGGCTATGATTCGGATCACCCTCGCGTGACAGGAGATGTTGGCAAAGCAGGAGTCGCAATCGATACAGTCGAAGACATGAAAATTTTATTCGATCAGATCCCGCTCGATACCATGTCAGTATCAATGACCATGAATGGAGCCGTCATTCCGGTCATGGCTTTTTTTATTGTTGCAGCGGAAGAGCAGGGAGTTGATCTCAGTGATCTTACAGGCACTATACAAAATGACATTCTCAAAGAATTTATGGTGCGAAATACCTACATCTACCCGCCAAGTCATTCTATGCGGATCGTAGGCGATATTTTTTCTTTCATGGCTGAGCATATGCCAAAGTTCAATTCGATCAGCATCTCAGGGTATCATATGCATGAAGCGGGTGCTACCGCGGAACTCGAATTAGCATACACGCTTGCTGATGGTTGGGAATATTTACGCACTGGCATTGCAGCAGGTCTTGCTATCGATGAATTTGCACCGAGGCTATCATTTTTCTGGGGTATTGGTATGAATCATTTGACGGAAGTCGCAAAAATGCGAGCCGCACGTGTGATGTGGAGCGATATCGTAAGTCGTTTTGATCCAAAGGATGAAAAATCACTTGCACTGCGTGTTCACTGCCAGACAAGCGGATGGAGCCTTGCTGCGCAGGATCCGTACAATAATATTGCGCGCACAACGATTGAGGCGATATCGGCGATCATGGGTGGTACACAATCCCTGCACACAAATGCATTGGATGAAGCGCTTGCATTACCAACTGATCATTCGGCCGCCATTGCACGTGAGACGCAGTTGTTTTTACAATCAGCGGCGAATTTGTCAGGCATTGTTGATCCGTATGGAGGTTCAGTGTATGTTGAATCACTTACACATGAATTAATTAAAAAAGCATGGTCATACATCATGGAAGTGGAAGAAGCAGGTGGTATGGCAAAAGCAATGGAATCAGGTCTGCCCAAAATGCGCATCGAAGAAGCAGCTGCAAGACGCCAGGCAAAAATTGATTCAGGCAAAGAAAAGATTGTGGGTGTAAATATTTTTGTACCCGGGGACACACATGAATTATCCCTGTTGCAAATTGATAATGCTGCAGTAACGGAATCTCAGCTGTCTAAATTAAGACACGTGAAAGACTCACGGGATCAAAGCAAAGTACAGGCATCTTTAGCAGCACTTACCGAAGTGGCAGGATCCGGAAATGGAAATCTTTTGGCAGCAGCAGTGGATGCAGCAAGAAATCGTGCAACTTTGGGTGAGATCAGCGATGCAATGGAAAAGGTGTTTGGGCGATACAGTGCATCACCAACGCTTATCTCAGGAGTATATGCAAGAGAATTAAGCATGAATGAATCATTTTTAAAAGCACGCGAAGCTGCCAATCAATTTGCGTTAAAGGCAGGCAGACGTCCGCGTATTATGGTGGCTAAACTCGGACAGGATGGGCATGACCGGGGCGCGAAAGTGATAGCTACAAGTTTCGCGGATCTTGGTTGGGATGTTGACATCGGACCTTTGTTCCAGACTCCAATGGAAGCAGCACGTCAGGCTACAGAAAACGATGTGCACATTCTCGGTATTTCTTCGTTAGCTGCAGGTCATCAGATCTTAGTGCCGGCTACACTTGCTGCTCTAAAAGAATTGGGCAGGGAAGATATTGCTGTCGTTGTTGGTGGAATTATTCCGGAACAGGACCACGATGAACTCTTTCAGCAAGGTGTTGCGGCTATTTTTGGACCGGGAACGATTATTTCAGAGGCAGCAATTTCACTCCTGAAAATTCTTTCCGGAAAACTGACAAATTAATTTTTTTTGGTTTCTGTCTCCATGAAAAGGTCTGATGCAATCCCATCTGCAAAAAAATAATACTCCGGCTTCAATGCGTAATTACCATACTGATTGATAAATACCTTTCCCTGATTTACTAAAGGCGTAATTGAAGATCCAAGGTTTATAATGAATTCATCTCCTAAGCCTTTTACAGCTTCACTTTCTATTCCACGGGCAGTACGTAGTCCTGTCATCACATGTTCGTTGTATCGTTGCAGGGAAGTCAGCTCTTCCATTTCAAATGGTATGACATCATTCCTGAGTGCATGAGTATACTTGATATTGTTAGCAACATTCCATTGACGTGATGCACCATTAAAGCTATGTGCTGCCGGTCCAATCCCTAAATATGGAATTCCTTGCCAATAGCTCATATTGTGTTTGGATTCCATACCGGGCAAAGAGAAGTTACTGATCTCATATTGCATGTAAACATTGGCATATAGTTTTTTTTGTAAAATTTCATACTGCCTGTTGCTTTGTTCATCATCAGGTGCATGTGTGCGGCCTTTTTGAATTTGATGTGCCAATACAGTGCCTGGCTCTACAGTTAATGCATAAGCTGAAATGTGTGGAATTTTTAAACCAATAAGTGTTTGAATATTGGAAATCCATTCTTCATCGCTTAATCCTTCTCCTCCGTAAATAAGATCTGCAGAAATATTAAAAAAATTATGTTGTTGTGCCAGGTGTAATCCATCAATTGATTTTTGTGCATCGTGATTCCGGTTCCATTTTTCGAGAAGGTCATTTTGAAAAGCCTGTACACCAATACTCAGCCTGTTAATACCTGCCTGTTTCCAGGCCTCGAGATTTTCAGTATGGATATCTTCCGGATTAGCTTCTAACGTGATCTCAGCATCATCCGTCACACGAAATTTTGATTGGATCCGTTCAAGGATCTGTGTAATATCAGTATGGGGTAGGGCAGAAGGAGTGCCACCGCCAAAATAGATGGTATCCACTCTATGGCCCTTAAGATATTGCGTTCGCAATTCAATTTCCCTAAGTAGCGCATCCACCAGCTCATCCTTATGTTGGAAGGAGGTGGAAAAATGAAAATTACAATAATGGCAAGCCTTGCGACAAAATGGGATATGTACATAAATGCCAGCCATACCCACAAATGTAGCAAACGAAATCTGCCACCGCCTCGGTTCGTTCTATCTCTGTACTTTTAAGCCGTATGCGTTGTCTGCCATTTGTCTTTGTATTGTTCATAAGTGTTGTACAGGCGCAAACACAGACGTATACGCTTTCTTTAACCACTCCTGATAATCCGGTAGTTAAAAATTGGGAGAAAGAACAACCTAAACAACAGGATTCAACTGGCTGGATCATTGCGCGCAACCAGCTTTTACAAAACTTATACAACAGTGGGTTCTTGTTAAGTGAGATCACCCGCTGGGAATATATTGGAAATACATTGCATGCAGATGTAGATCCTGGTAATACAATTCACTGGGCCACTCTTTCATTCAAAGCCCTGAAATATCTGCCACCTGACTGGGTCGCTGACCTGGATGTCTCAGGAAAAGTTGTTGAATTTAATGAATGGAAAGAAAATGTTTTGAGCGTGTTACGTTCAGCACGAGATGATGGATATTTATTTGCCTCATACAAACTCAATGTTGTCGATTTGAAAAATGATTCACTTCATGCAGAAGTGATTTTTGAACCCGGTCTTCAGATTCTATTTGACACCATTGACATCGAAGGAAATGCAAAACTGACGGATGGATATTTGGAAAAAACGTTAGGATTAAAACAAGGCGAACCAATAACGCCACTTGATCTTGAATACCTGCAGATCCATCTGAATAATCTCAAGTTTATTCAGCAGGTTTCTCCCCCGATCCTCATCCTCTTCCAGGAAAAAGCAACCATACGCGTATTCCTGAATAATCGCCAGGCAAGTTCGTTTGATGTCCTGGCAGGATTACAACCTTCGTCAGCTAACCAAAATTCAGTTACGATCACAGGGTATGTTGAATTGGATCTGATCAATCAATTGTCGCGAGGTGAGCGTATGTATCTGCATTTGGAAAAATTACGTCCCCGCAGCCAGGATCTCGAATTGAGTGCATACTATCCGTATTTACTTGACCTTCCTTTTGGGGTGGAAGGTGAATTTAAATTGCAAAAAAATGACACACTCTTTAGCGACCTGATCTGGAAAGGAAGTATTGTGTTACCATTGGGCCGCGATCAATATGTGC
>JANPKZ010000212.1:0-19080 GCA_031426295.1 Saprospiraceae bacterium | reverse complement strand
CAAAAACCTTGCAGGTACTGGCTGAACAACTTAGTGCTAAAGGGATTCCATCTTTAGTCATGGACATTAAAGGTGATCTGAGTGGTATCGCGGTAAAAAATGATGGAGGACCAAAAATCACGGAACGTCATGATCAGATCGGTCTGCCATTCATCGCCGGTTCAAGTCCTGTGGAATTTTTATCCTTATCGGATGAGCCCGGTTTACGACTTCGTGCGACTGTTTCTGAATTTGGTCCTGTTTTGTTTTCAAAAATGTTGGACCTGAATGAAACACAACAAAGTGTGATTTCCATTCTTTTCAAATTTTGTGATGATCGCCAGTTACCGTTGTTAGATCTCGAAGACCTGAAAAAAGTAATGCAATACATTACGATGGATGGCAAAGAAATATTCGAAGCGGAATATGGCAAGATCATGTCTACTACGATTGGAACGATCCTGAGAAAACTGGTAGAACTTGAACAACAAGGTGCAGAGGGATTTTTTGGTGAACCTTCTTTTGACGTAAATGACCTGGTGAGGCAGAATGAAAATGGGTTGGGCATCATCAATATCCTTCGGGTAACAGACATCCAGGATAAACCAAAATTGTTTTCAACGTTCATGCTGCAATTGCTGGCAGAGATCTATGCCCAATTTCCCGAAGAAGGTGACATTAAGCAACCGAAGCTCGTCCTGTTTATTGATGAAGCGCATTTAATTTTTGATAATGCTTCTGAAGCTTTGCTGGATCAGATTGAAGTGATCATCAAACTCATAAGATCAAAAGGTATTGGTATATTTTTTATTACCCAAAATCCAATTGATGTTCCTGAAGCCGTATTAAGCCAGTTAGGTTTAAAAATTCAGCACGCATTACGGGCATTCACAGCGAAAGACCGCAAGAGTATTACCCAGGCTGCAGAAAATTTTCCTGAATCGTCCTATTACAAAGTGGATGACCTGCTGACCCAATTGGGCATTGGTGAAGCACTCATTACTGCTTTGAATGAAAAAGGGATACCTACTCCACTGGTGCATACATTTTTGCGTGCACCGCAATCCAGGATGGACGTGTTGACCACTGGTGAAATGAAAGACCTCGTAAGAGAATCAAAGCTCAGGGATAAATACGATGAAGTCACAGATCGTGAAAGCGCGTATGAGATGCTCAACGCCAAGATTGAAGATGCAGCTCAAGAAGAGCATACTACCACCATGAGAAAACAGCAGACGCGGGCAAAAAATGAAAAGTCAACTCTTGAAAAAGTATTTTCAAATACAACGACCCGACAGGTTGGACGAACTGTTGCCCGGGAACTTACGAGAGGTTTATTAGGCGTGTTGGGAGTAAAAACAACTACGCGCAGATCAACGCGACGAACAGGCTGGTTCTAGAAATTTTCAAAATATCTCCGCGCATTTCGATTCACGTTTTCGCCCATTTCTTTTTCGCCTACTGCAGGGGTTTCAGATAATGCATCCCTATACAGCTCCAACTCCCATTGTTCGTTTTTTACTTCGCCTATTGCTGTAGAATGCAAAAGCTTAAATGCATTTTTACCTAACGACGGATTATAAAAAAGGAAGCGTACATTATTCTGGTGTGTGGCCGGAAATGTATTGTAGAACCAGATCTCATAAGGAGGTGCACTGGGTTCGTCTTCTATTGCTATAAGGTCATTTGGTTTCCCATATTTTAAAAAAATATGACCCCGGTCCGTTTCAAAACCATATCCAAAGCCCGAACGAAATTCTTCATCAACAAAACGTGCGACCTTCATGTACGATGCAAATGCCTGGCCTCCATATTTACCGGATTCATCCGTCCAGTACCTGTGAATAAAAAATCTTTTGGCATCTGCATTCCCTTTTTTGATCACAGTATTCATTAGGTCCACCTGAACTGAATTCATGATGGGAAGCATAGCTCTAAGTGAATAGTCCAGGGAATCTTCAGGTATTTTTTTTGCAAAACTTGTTTCGAGATTTAATGCGCCACTGGCTAAAAAAATGGAATCTGCTTCCGGACTATACCTGGAAAATTCAATCTTACGTGTCGTAATTAATTGTTTATTTCCATCATATAGTGAAGCCTCCAGCGTGTAGGGTCCGGTAATCAGTTTGGAAATATCCCATTGGTACACGTTAACTGTTACGGGCTGCTTCTCAACTTTCCTGTAAGCGATAATGGGCGGAGGAATATCGCCACCAACGGCTGAAATCGTGTATTGGATGTAGGGCTGGCCATCCAGTTTATCAGTTCCATACGCCTCAGAGTACATATGCATTTTAGAAAGTGTGGGATAATAATATCCAAATGCAACAGGCTCCATATACAATCCACTTTTGTGAAGGCTGCTAACGCCATTTGGATCAGTCTTTACTACCGACAATAATTGTACATCGGAAAGTGATCCTGCCTGTAAGGGTTCATCAATAGTTACCTGTTGGATCATCGTTACCGTATTCAACGAATCCTGAAAATCGGTCAATTCCACTTCAATTGAATATGTACCGGCAGCCAGATTAAATCGCCGCACATCGATAAGATCACGTGCAGGACATTTTTTATTACTGAGCCTGTATTTATTTCCGGAAAGAATATTGCTGGTTGCGTCTTTGACGACGAGGGTATATTCCACGCCATATTCATCAGAACGGCCTGGCCAGCAGGTAAGTGATGAACCAACAATGTACAGGGATACTTCTACGAAAGGAGATGATTCTGAACGGAACCTGCTGATCTGCATACTGACGTCCGGAATAGCGGAGAGGGCCAAAGAAAAAAACAAGAACAGGATGCCCACCAGGTTTCTGATAGTTTTATTTTTTCCTTGCCATGTAGAATACGAACTGTCCATTTGACTCTGCTATATACGTAACGATTAAAGTGTCCTGTTGCAGTGTCTCGATGTTAAAAATTTTATCATCGTTCATCTGCAGATGTTGATCCTCGAGTATATATCGTCCTTTTTCTTCTTCGCCGGTAATGTTGATCGACATAGTACCATCCTGCCCGATGACAAAATAGCCTCCACGGAGGTAATGGGTTTCCTTGCCATTGCGTTCTGCCTTGACGATATCCCATTTTCCAAAGAGTTCACTCTGGTCGATGGATTCAGATCTCTTACAGGCGAGTATACTGATTATGATCAGTACAATATGAATATTTCTCATCACAGCTTATCTGTGTAAAATACTAATTGTAATCTCTCTGACATAAATTATGCAGCAGTTAAAGTAAGCATCGTGATCTCTGGCAAAATTCCCACACGGCCTGGATATCCAAGGAAACCAAGGCCGCGATTAACATAGAGATATTGTTGATCTTTCTGATATAGTCCCGCCCATCGCGGATACATATATTGTATAGGACTCCACTTTACAAATCCGGGGATCTCTACGCCAAACTGGAATCCATGTGTATGTCCTGACAAGGTCAGATTGATATGTTTATAGTCTGTCAATACCTGGTAATCCCAGTGTGACGGATCGTGCGACAACAAGATATTGACACCATTACCACTGATTCCTTCAGATGCTTTTGCCAGATCACCATATTTCGGAAAACGTGCGTTGGCACTAAAATTTTCAACCCCGATCACATTAATCACAGAATCTTTGACAATTACCTGCCGGTGTTCATTCATGAGCAGATCCCATCCTAAAGCTTTGTGGGTAGATAACAATGTTTCAAAATTTTTCACCTTATCTGCAGGCGTTGGCCATTGGTGATAGTCGCCGTAATCATGATTGCCCAATACTGAAAATACACCCAGTGGAGCATCGATCTTACTGAACATCTCGATAAAAGGCTCCATCTCATCTGCTTTCGAATTCACAAGGTCGCCGGTAAAAAATACGATATCGGGTTTCAGATCATTGATCAGATGAATGCTTCGTTCAACCGGTTCTTTCATTAAAAAGCTACCGGAATGGATGTCAGATATCTGCACGATCTTAATGCCTTCGAGATCCGGATGCAGATCCTTCACGGGTACTTTGGTTTTCAGGACCTGGTACCTGTAAGGATTGCGCGCCATCCCGTATATCAGGCTGAACAACGGAATCGCACCCAGGCCTATAGCCACATAGGCCATCCACTTGGATCTTGCTGTAGAAAGTTTCCATTCGCTAAAACCAATGTTAAGTGCTCCGAATACCAATCGCCGGAGATCATCAATCAGAATGACAGCGGCAATGAGCAGCTTAGCAAAATAGATAATGAAGATCAGCGTCCGGAAGGTGACAATAAACCCTTTTGGCAGGCCTTCACTCCATCCGGTGGCAAAACCAATGATGAAGAGTAAGGTCAGAACCGGGATCGCCCAATAGATGATATAAGTGACCATCCGGACTGACTTTCCTGACCCCATGACGAGGTATCGGAAAGCCTGGAACGCGAATAAATCGATGATTAGAATGAGAACACTAAGAATCAGCAGCCGGGTCATCATTGTGACGTTGTTTTCAATCCCTACAATAACACAAAGATGCGAAAGATGTTATCCGATGCGGAGGAATGAATACAATTCATGAACTTTAAGGATGAAACATTTTGTGCTCGTTACAGGTGCATCATCAGGTATTGGCCTGGCAAGCTGCGAACATCTGCTAAAAGAGGGTTACAATGTCATTGGTGGCGTCAGAACCGCGATTGATGCGGAACGATTGGCTGGTTCTTTTGGTCCGAATTTTTACGCTGTAATATTGGATGTAACAAACTCAGAATCGATCGCCACCGCCAGGGAGACGGTTTCACTATTGCTTGGGAAAGATCATCTGGTAGCTATCGTCAATAATGCCGGCATAGTTATCTCCGGCACTGTTCTTCATGTTCCTGTAGAAGAATGGAAGCGCCAGTTTGATGTGAATGTATTCGGACTGATTAATACTACACAGAGATTTTTTGACCTTCTTATTCATGCCAGTAAAGCTTCTGATCATCACCCTGTAAGGATAATCAATATGAGCAGTGTGTCTGGAAAATTTGCAAGCCCGATGATGGGACCTTACGCAGCTTCTAAATTTGCCCTCGAGGCATTAAGTGATAGTTTAAGAAGGGAAATGTATATGCATGATATCCAGGTTGTTCTAATTGAGCCTGGCAGCATTATAACGCCTATGTGGGATAAAGCTAAAGATGCTGTTCTTTACGTCGGACCTGAACAGGATTGGCTGTTATCTTTTAAAAACGAGGTGATTGATCAAAACGTAGCGGCAGGACTTCATGTGAATGAAGTTGCAAAATGCGTGGTAAAAGCAGTTACCAGTAAAAAGGTGAAAACCCGTTATCTCATTAAAGCTCAGGCATGGAAATTCAGGATGATTACCATGTTGCCAACAGCATGGGTCGACCGGATGGTCCTGAAAAAACTCAGAAGCAAATCGAATATCAGGCCCTTTTAACGGAGCTTAGACCTGAATCTTAAAAGATTGAAGGAAAAGTGGGAAAAGAAGTCCTATGTGAACGCTTTCTTCTCTTTGATCTTGGCTTTCTTACCAACCAGGTCGCGGAGATAGAAGAGTTTCGCACGACGTACACGACCTTTCTTCAAAACCTTAATCTCGACGATGTGAGGTGAACTAAAAGGGAAGATACGCTCGACGCCAACACCATTGGAGATCTTACGGACAGTGAAGGTTTTGCCTGCACCTGAGCCCTTGATCTGGATAACGTCCCCTTTAAAGTCCTGGATACGCTCTTTGGCACCCTCGACAATTTTATAGGAAACGGTAATGCTGTCACCTGATTTAAAATCAGGAAATACAGGCTGAGGATTGAGTTGCTGATGAACTAGCTTAATAAGATCCATGACGCTTTACTTGCTTACTTCTTAAAAAAGAGCCACAAAAGTAGTATTTTTTCTTGTAGTAACCCAGTACGGATAATTTTTTACCTGATCAGGGTAACAAATTCCCTGAGCTCATGTGGTCTTGACCGGGCATCTGTATACTGCAGCACACAGAGGTACACACCAACAGGTAATGGATCGCCACCATTATTCTTCGAGCCATCCCATCCGGCATCCGGATCATTAGTCTCATATAGTAAATCGCCCCATCGGGACCAAATCGTAAACGTATACGAACTCACCCCGGCACTTAAACCGGCAGGCTTGTAAATTTCATTCTTCCCATCATAATTAGGAGTAAAGGCATTGGGGAGAAAGAACTGTACAATTGGCTCAATATCAATTCGTTGTATCATAGTATCTGTACATCCGTTTGGATGAAATACGACTTCCATGATATCTACGATACCCGTATCCCGAAATGTAAAGGAAGGATTTTGAATGAAAGATCTGCCCTGGTTTCCAAATTCCCAATACCAACCAGAACCGCCTGTAGAGAGATCTGTAAACTCAGCAGTGGAATTGATGCTATTGATCACACCGGGCGAGAATACAAAATCAGCGACGGGCGAAGGTTCGATCGTGATCAGGTTTTGGAATGTTTCACTTGTATAACAACCTATCGGGGACGTGATCTCAACGGTTATCGTATATACTCCCTCTTCTGTATACTCATGCACGGGGCTGATAGCATCTCCTGTTCCCCCATCTCCAAATGTCCAGTCAATATCGTATGTCTCATCGATCGGAACCGAAAGATTGGTAAACGTGATCACTTCGGGAACACAGGCGATATACTTTGTAGGCTTTATAATGATCAGCGGTGGCACGGGGAAATAACTCACCTCTTTCTCCATTGTGTCTTTACAGAAATTATTATCTGTGGCAATCAGGATCACCGGATGCAGGCCCGGATCCTGGTAAAGGTGATTCGGATTGCGCACCGCACTGCCTTCTTCATCACCAAATGTCCAGTCCCATGCCGTGATTTGATCTGCCTGTGTTACAGATTGATCTTTGAATGCGACGGGGCCACCTTTACACGTATCATATTCAAAAGTGAAGTCCGCATCGATACTTGGGTATACATTGACACTGATATAGGCAGTATCGCCGCATTGCTGACCCTTGTTGATGATCATGGATCCTTTGAAATTACCTATGCCGGGGAATGTAAATGTTGCATCACGGGAAGTAGCTGTTACATTGTTTCCATTAATATTAAAGGACCATAAATACGAATCGATAAATCGTTCCTGTTGACTTTCATTGATAAATGTGACCGTATTATTTCCACAGGAGTTCAACACGAATTCCTGGCCATTCACGACCGCGTCTGCCTGGATACCGGCATCTACAGCTGAAGTACAATTGACAACATTAAACTGGAAGTCACGTCTTAATACACTTAGTAGAATACCGTTACGATATTCTTTCACACAAATACCAACTACAAATTGCCCAGTGATCGAGGGCTTGCCTGTTATAATGCCCGTCAGGGGATTAATTGACAATGATGAAGACAGACCTAATGGATTTGTAAAGCTATATGCTGGTGCACCAAAGATTACAGGATCATAAGGGGGAGGGCAATTTTTTGGCTCAGGCGTAATGCCTTCACATAATCTTTGTTCAGATGGATCATTCACGCCTAATGGTCCACCTCCTTGTAGGGGTGCACAAAATTCATAGACAAGCTCATCACCCTCTGGATCAGATGCTGAATGATCAAAATTCAATGGTTCATTGACACAAATACCGATAGGCGGAAACTCGTCGAATTCGGGACCATTGTTACTAATACGCTGAGCTTCTTCTGTAATTTCAATTGTATAGGTTGCGCCTGTATTATTAGGAGCTACAATATTATTGATGGTGTTGTTTCTGCAGCATCGTTGCCAGGATACAATGTAGGATCCAGCGATGATGGGCATGTTATTCAGAACAAATGTGTAAGATGTTTCTTCTACACAAACCTCGGGTGGGAGGATCAGGCATGGATTTTCGACTGCAAGGATTTCACGTACGATACCGTGTTCGACATTGCGTTGTGAGACGAAGGCGTATACACTGCCGATATGGGAATAGATACCTATTTGGGCGGGGTCATCAAATTCAGCCCCGTTACCGGCGCAATCCCGATAGATCTTCATAGTGAGCCGATAATTCCGGCTGTCGGGAATGGTTCCTACACCAATACATTCATAATATATCTCGCCGCCTACGATATGGCGGGCAGCAACTTCCTGTGCGAAGGGTAATAGAAGTGTAAAGAGGGCGACAATTCTAAAACAGTGTAATTTGATGTTATGATTCATCAGCATGGAAAAGATACGTATCTATCGTAATTCGCTTCTACTTTTAACGTTTAAGTTCAGGTTTTTATACGTCTCATCCTATTTTGTTTCTATGGCGTATAAGGTTTATTTTACGAATGTATCCTATTTGTCATTATTTTGAACAGAGAACAGATCCAAAAGGTCATCGAACAGGCAATTCAGGTTCTTCAACGGGGAGGCGTCATCCTGTACCCCGCAGATACGATCTGGGGCCTTGGCTGCGATCCGTCGCATCATGAAGCAATCGATAAGATATTTGACATCAAGGGAAGACATCGGAAAAAACCATTTATCATCCTGGTGTCGGATGTGGATCAGTTGTATGAAGTTGCCCTGACTGTTCATCCGCGCATAGATACATTGCTGCATTTCCATGAACGACCGCTTACAGTTATCTACCCTAAAGCAAAACCCGACTATCGCCATATCGCGGGACCTGATGGGAGCATTGGTGTGCGGATCGTGAAGTCAGGATTTTGTCATCACCTGCTCACCGCTTATGGAAAACCATTGATCAGCACGTCAGCTAATATATCAGATGAAGCCTCCCCTACAAATTTTGGTACGATCAGTTCTCAGATCATCAGCCGGGTCGATTATGCCTTACCAGCCTTCACTGAAAAGGATATGACCGGACGACCATCCGTGATCGCGAAGTATGATGAGAATGGGGAGTTGGATTTTCTCAGGTGATTCAACCATTACCTGTTATCTATCATTTATCCATGAAGGGGCAGAAATAATTTTAGCCCTGAAGGGTGCGGAGTTCAGCAAAAAAAAATTTAGCCCTGAAGGGGCGTCAGGATCTTAGCATCGGGTGGAGCCCGATGTCGATCGCGATCACCTCCATGGAGTAAGCCCTGAAGGGGCGTAGGAAGATGTATCCGGTGTCACGAATTCATTTTATTTACACGCCACCATTAATATAATTCTTACAACTGTGAATTGAACGCTGTTTTCATATTCTCTTTGACAACCTCTCTCGCCTTGACGACCACCGGATCTGTCTGATTATATGACTTATACCAACCTTCTTCTCCTGTGCGATATGCTACCAGCATCGCACGTGTGATGCGTGTCATTTTATCGGCATTTTGTTTTAAATATGTAATCATGCCGTCCGCATCAGCCCCACCTCGTTTCTTGGCAAGTACGGAGAGATCACGTATCAGGACTCCCTGCGCCGGGATCGCAGCTTCGATATCTTTAAAATCATTGGATGATACCATCGCGCCCTTGTATTTCTCAAGATTATAACGTATTGCATATTCAGAGATGACATCATTCCATTTGGTGATCATCTTGTCATACCAGTTGACCCCATCTTTGACTTCGACATCAGGCTCAATACCCCCACCCGCATGAACGATCCTGCCGGACGATGTTTTAAAATCTGTCAATGTATCCACAGCGGAACCTACATCATATGCTTTTTGAATGAGACGGCCGGAGGGTGTATAATATTTTGAAACCGTCAACCGTAACGTACCACCATTTGACAGATCATATTGTTCCTGTACCAAACCTTTTCCATACGAACGTGTACCTAGGATCAATCCGCGATCATGATCCTGGATGCAACCGGCAATAATCTCACTGGCTGAAGCAGAATTTTCATTGATAATCACGGTGACATGCTCGACTGGAAAAAATACTTTTCCCGTACTCTTGTACTCTGTGCGGTCATTATTTTTTCCTTCGGTATAAACAAGTAATTTTCCTTCCTCTTTAAATATCTGGGAAAGGATATTCACTGCTTCTCTAAGATACCCGCCCGGATTATCACGAAGATCAAGGACAAGATTACGTGCACCATCTTCTGTGTACATTTTCTCCCAGGCATCCATAAACTCGCGATAGGTAGTATTCGTAAACCGTGACAATTTGATAAAGGCAACCGTGCTGTCGATCATGTATCCTGCGATCACACTGGGGACCTTGATCTCTTCACGTACAATATCTATGGTTTTGATCTCCTTTTCCACCATGGGCTTGATGGTGAGTTTGATGCGGGTGCCTTTCGAACCCTTTATCAGCTCGATGACTTCTTCATGGCTTAATGAGTCATCCGGGATCTTCTGATTATTGATGGCAATAATAAAGTCCCCGGGCATGATGCCTGCTTTTTCGGCAGGGCTGTTTTCTTTTGGATACAGAACGACCAGGCTGTCATCGATAAACATGATCTCTACGCCAATGCCAACGTATTGACCCATGGTTTTCTCCTCCAGCTCATCCATCTGGTCGGGTGGAAAGTAGTGGGTATGAGGATCCAGTCCCTCCATAATGGCTTTGATCGCTTTTTCGACCAGAGCATCTGATTCTACCTCTCCTACATATTTAGTCTCCAAAAACCGGATGATCTCTTCTACCTGTCTGCCGCTGTAGTTGGCATTAGAGATGGAAGCCTGTGGCTTTGCGTTATCATTGTTGTGATCTGCCTCGACGAATTTGGCGCCGGCGATCATGCCCACGACCGTGACCAGGCTCAGGAGTAAGGGCTCCCATATTTTGTATTTGTTACGTAGTTCTGCCAAAAAGATAAATTTTTCGGGTTTTAACAACCGTTTTAGTAAAAAAACCCTAAGTTTAGGTATAACTGGTTCAATTCTAAGGCAAATATCAGGTAATATCCTCTTCCCTGATTTAGAATTAGACAAAAACTCATATCAATAAATCTCAATGACTGAAAAGTTAGATGCGCTGGATATCAGCATACTGAATTCATTGTCTGCAGACGCGAGGATACCGTTTACAGAGATCGCAAAGGAACTAAACGTTTCAAGTGGTACAATTCATGTGCGAATCCGAAAAATGGAAAGCCTTGGGATCATCTCGACCTCCCGGCTCAATATTAACTACCGGGCCCTCCTGATCGAGGTCATCGCGTATGTCTTCCTCCGGATCAGGTCCCACTCGATCATCCAGGAAATCATTCAGAAACTGTCTTCTATACCGGAAGTGATCTCAGTCGAACTCACCTCAGGTACGAATCAGCTAATTGTCAAGTTGATCTCGGCCTCCCGGCAGCGTTATAATGAGATTATCACAGACGTTTTTCCAACTATCGATGGTATCGTGATTGATGAACATGCTATTGTTCTGGATGAACTTATAGACCGTCCCTTACAGTTACACGAACCAAATGGAAAAGTTGAGGAGAGTTTGATTGGAAATTCGAAATTAGGAAATTAAAATAGTTGGAAAATGGAAATTATCTAGTCGCGCAAATACGCATAATTGGAAATTGGAAATTATAAACTCGCTTAATGATGCAGAGACGCTGAGAAAATTGAATTGGAAATTTCTAATTTCTATAATTTTTAATTTCCAACTATTCTAATTTCTACTTTATTTAATTTCCAATTTCCTCAATTTCCAATTCTATCCAATAGCCCAGGCTCTTCCAACATCCTCATACGGTATGCACGCATCATACCTGCCCGGAATCGGATCGAAGGCAAAAAATTCTTTCATCACCATCTCTGATGAAAAATATGCGCCTGCTATGTGTTCCTTCAGGACAATGTAGAACGGACGTTCATTGGCTTTTGCTTCCGGATTCGCTTTCAAAAAATCATACGAGCTGGCATCCACTGCAGTTACCCACTCCAATTGTTTTTCTGGTGATAACGAAGTAAAATCTTTGCCGGCTTCTGTTTTTGCTTTTTCCATAAAAGCAGCCAGGTCTGTCTTGAATTTCTCGTTGTCTTCAACAGTGTATCGAAGCGGCCGCACTGCATCTATAAACCGGACCACCTTTGCATCCGTTGCACCGGGTGTTGCTGTTTTTGGAAAAATAGTTTCAGCAAACTCATTTAAAAAATCAGCTTGCTCCTGGGCCAGGAATGTAGGTGCCCAATTATCACTTTCATCCACCTTGCAACCGGCCATGATCGTGGAGATCGCAGCTCCGCTCATGCTCAGTCCCATAAAGAAGGCCGTATATTTTAATGCATCTCTCCGTTCCATACGAATAAGTATATGTTGATGATCTTAATTATAAATTTTGTTTGTTCAATTCTTTGACCGCATAATCTGTGGCGCGTGCAGTCAATGCCATATACGTCAGTGATGGATTCTGGCATGCGGCAGATGTCATACATGCGCCATCCGTCACAAATACATTTTTGCAGGCATGCACCTGGTTCCACTCATTCAACACTGATGTTTTTGGATCGCGTCCCATCCTTGCTGTACCCATTTCATGAATACCTAAACCAGGATTGCAACCCGAATCATACGTTTTCACATTTTTATACCCGGCAGCTTCAAACATCTCAGCTGCTGAATCAGCCATGTCTTTGCGCATGGTCAGCTCATTTTCTTTCCATTCGCAGTCGATCTCAACTGTTGGAAGACCGTATGGATCCAGCTGTGCGGTATTGATCGATATTTTATTTTCATGATACGGAAGACATTCACCAAAACCCATCATGCCTACTGTCCAGCCACCGGGATTTTGCCATTGATCTTTCCATGCGCCACCGACACCGGCTTCTTTTACTGCACGCCACCAGCCATCACGACTTGCACCACCCTGGTAACCAAATCCACGCACATAATCTTTCCTCATGGATGCGGCATCGATATTTCTAAATTTTGGCAGGTAAAATCCGGCAGGCTTCCTTCCTTTGTAATATTTGTCCTCAAAACCATCTACATCGGCGCGTGCTCCCGTCCGGAAATGATGATCCATCAGGTTGTGGCCAAGTTCACCACTGTCATTCCCAAAACCATTGGGAAAACGATCTGACGGACTGTTAAGCATGATCATAGTTGTATTGATCGTGCCTGCATTGAGGAAAATAATTTTGGAAAAAAATTCTTTTGTCTCTTTTGTTTTTGCATCAATGATCCGGATCCCTTTCGCTAAACCAGTTTCTTTATCATAGATGATGGAATGCACTACACTATGCGGACGCATGGTCAGGTTACCAGTTGCATAAGCTGCAGGAAGAGTAGATGCAACACTGCTGAAATAAGCACCGAATGGACAACCGCGCATACATCGATTACGATATTGGCAAGTGCCGCGTGTACTGCCTTGCAAAGCTGATGTGAGATGTGCAACGCGCCCTGGTGTGACTACACGACCGGGCATGTTTTTCATAAGCTTGCCACGCAGATCATCCTCCACACAATTCAATGCCATCGCAGGTAAAAACTTTCCATCAGGCAGTTGATCCATCCCTTCATTTTGTCCGCTGATGCCGGCAAATGTTTCAACATGATCATACCAGGGTGCGAGATCACTATAACGTATGGGCCAGTCCACAGCAAATCCATCTTTCGCATTGCTTTCAAAATCAAGCGCGCTCCAACGATACGAATGACGGCCCCACATAATTGACTTGCCACCGACATGATAGCCGCGCATCCAGTCAAATGGTTTTATCTCTTTAAAAGGTTGTTCGGAATCTTCAATAAACCACGGGATGGTTGCATAATTCATGATGTATCCGGTACGTCCCTGCACGGGATATTTTTTGCGGTCTTCCAGCGTCAGATCGTTGTGATTGGGAAATTCCCAGTCTTCCATATTCGCTGTCGGGTAGTCGCCATGCTTTACATCCTTCCCTCGCTCCAGTACAAGTGTCTTAAGGCCCTTCTCACATAATTCTTTGGCAGCCCATCCACCACTGATGCCACTGCCTACGACAATCGCATCGTATGTGACCTCATTGACTCCTTCATTGTTAAAATACATAGCGATCGATCGTTTTGAATTTGATTGTGTGGGTAAATATATTGATTAACGTGACTCTGTAATCTATACAGAACAAATCTTAATGGCCTCTTTCAAAGATTTCACCGGATCACCAGATACAGGGGTAAATTCCTGTGCGACAAATCCTGTAAAGCCATTAGCAGCAATAGCCTTCATAATGGCAGGATAATTTAATTCCTGTGTCTGATCGATCTCATGGCGGCCTGGCACACCAGCGGTATGAAAGTGGCCAATGTAGTCCTTGTATTTCGTGATGGTACTGATCACATCACCTTCCATGATCTGCATGTGGTAGATGTCATAGAGTAGCTTGAAATTTGGCGATCCAATTTTGTCCACCAGCTTTACACCCCAGGGTGTGAGGTCACATTGATAATCGGGATGGTTCACTTTACTGTTGAGCAGCTCCATGACGATCTGCACATTGTGTTGTTGTGCGATCTTTACGATTGGATCCAGGCCTTTAGCACACATTTCTATTCCTTCCTCATCCGACAAACCTTCCCTGTTGCCCGAGAAAACTATAACCTGGGAAATTCCTTTTTCCTGAGCTTGCGGAATGATCTTCAATAGGTCTGCCTGAAGCTGTCCATGATGTTTTAACCTGTTCCAGCCTTTTGGTATGCCTAGTGAACTTCCATTAGATAGAGCTACCTGCAACCCCCGCTTTAGCACGACATCCCATTCATCCGGGTTGAGTAATTCGATTGACTGGATGCCACATTCTTTAGCCATATCGCAGAGTTCCTCAAGGCTCATATTGGAGTAACACCATCGGCATACTGAGTGCTTGAATTCGCGCGAACTTGCTGGTGTGGGTGACGGTAAACTTACCGGCAGTATGGAGGCGGCTGATGCCAGGGAAATATTTTTTAAAACTGATCTTCTTTCCATGATCCTCTTAATTTGCATTCAAAATAGGCATAATCAAATCACGTAGGTAGTGTCAGAAAAAGTACGTATAGATAAATATCTCTGGTCCATCCGTGTCTACAAATCCCGCAGTATCGCGACCGATGCCTGCAAGGAAGGTAAGGTTAAAATGAAGGGTGAAAATGTAAAGCCGTCAGCTATGATCATGGTTGGGGACACAGTGGATGTCAATAAAGATGGCTTTAAATTAACCTATAAGGCGATCCAACTGATCGAGAAAAGAGTTTCTCCCGTTCTAGCCAAAGAGTGCTACGAAGATCTCACACCTGAAGACGAACTGAATAAATACAAAAGCTGGTTCGTCGGAAAAGGTGGACCGGAACGACGGGAGCGGGGCACAGGCAGGCCAACCAAAAAAGACAGGAGAGAGATCGAAGGTTATAAAGACAGTGATGATGACGACGAGGATGAAGATTGATTAATTTTCATGCTCACGACCAATTGCTTTACCGCCCTGGACAGCTTTGTCCAATTCTTCATCTTCCTGTGTTTTATTTCGCAGGTTGATCAATTTAGGTGGTGTGGGCTGACCTGCATCAATCCATGCTGTGTACCATGAATCACCAACAGCTTTCACCGCGACACGGAAACGATCTTCAACCATTTTGTCCATGGCTAAATGATAAGCTTCAGCATATTCTGCACACTGGGTGCGAACATTGGAGTTAAGGCGGTCTTCAAAACAAAACTGCTTATCTGTAGGATATGTTAAGCTCAGTTCTTTCTCTAATGCCAGAACCGCACCAACTTCCTTATGACTGTCCAATACAAGTCCCCAGAAATATGCAACAGGATCTTCTATATATTCTGCTGTACCTACCACCATATCAAATTCTGCTATGGCAAATAATTCCGGTATGCGGCTTTCCCAAAATGCATGAATACCAACCTGGTTAGTCAGTTGGCCGTTGTAATTCGTTGTAGTATGCAATGGCACACATGCATCACCTACATAATGACCCATCTCTGCAGAAATACGGATGATTTTTTCAAGTTCATTCGCTTTAAATGCATTGGTCAATCGTCGCTGCATAGATTGCAAATGATATGGCACAATCCCATGCTGTGAAATTGCATCTGCCATAAATAAATCCTGTCCACTGCAATTGATGGATGGATAATGAATTTTAAAACTATCACATGCGATCGAAGGTGCATCATCATAATAATGTGGCAGATAAAAATCCCTGACAAAATTTAAACGTTGCCAGTAATCTGCAATTGAATCTGTCCAGTGCATCCATTCAATCGGCCGCACATAATGTGTCGTATCTGAACCATTGACTGAATACACCGAAAGATTGAGCGCCAATGCCTGGTCCCATTTCCTCGGCACATGGTCAAAATTCGTTTCACCCCAATGATCAAGATCCATATAATGACGCACTGCTTCGTGCTTTGTAGCATAACGACGTTTATCAGGATCGACAGCATGATCAGACAGGTAATCAATATTCGGTTTGTACCAGCCAATCATCTCGGTAGGTAAGGTGTATACTGCTACCCTGTTAATCAGGCGATGCCCAAAGAACCCCCAATCGGAGGCGGTAGTCATCAACGTAAGGTATAGCCACAGGATCATCATCACTCAAAGAAATATGCATACGAACGAAACGCACTCTTAATCACCTCCTGCTGGGCCATCATAAAATCCTTTCCATTGTAGTCAAGATAAAAACGGGGAATATCCGTTGTTGATTTTTGACTTTCAGCAGGTGCACTTGGAAAGAATTTAAGGTAAGACTTTTTATCAGGATAGATCATGTCAATCTGGAGGTGCGGCACCTTACTGATGATCGAATCACGCTCTGCAGATTCAGGTAGGAAATTTTCACAAGCTAATTTTGAAAGCGAGGTGATATAGGATTCAATTTTCACACTATTGCCACCTTCTTTTTTTGGAGTTGTACTGTACAATGGTTCAATGGCATAACTATTCCCTTTTTTAAACAACATAAAAGAATTTTGCCTGTCTTTAGGATAGTCGACTTTAAACGTATCGATCTTTTCATTTTCCTCAATCCAGAAACGTACATCACGCCAATCGACTGGTCGTAATGCATACCGCGCACGAAGACCACCGGAAAAACCTGGTTCGATCAATGTATATGGTTGCGTAGAACCTTCTTTCAAAAAAAATGTGCCCCCTTCATCCTGCGTCACACCGCCGATATAGTATGCGAGAAGTGAATTGCCAGAGAGGTCAAAGATCTCTACATGCATACCATTCACTGCGATTGATTTCAATATGCCTTCTGTGGCTGCCTTATTCGGAATGTAATCCAGGTGTTGACGATTAATGCCTTTTAAAAGATGTTCCACACTACGCTGACGAGCACGGTGCTCGTCGTTGATCGTCCAGTAATCCTCTACCCGCTTCAGGTCTGACCTGCTTCCATCTTTATTGGTGATCAGTATACGTCCGATTGTGTTGACATCTTCAACTTTAAAATTACTATCTGTACGATCCAGTGTGCTGGTCGTATCAGGTTTGTTTTTCCACACAAACCACGTAATGCCACCCACCATGACAAGGACGATAATGAGGATTATATTTCTGTTCATGCAGGTTGTCCGAATTTTCGCTTTCTAATAAAATTATAGATGACACCTGTCATCAGGATTACTACAATAGGTCCAAGGATATTGATAAGTTGCCATTTCATTCCTTGTTCCCGTGCTTTAACCGTATCAAGCAATCTGAGCTTGATGTCTTTAGATCTTGCTTCCAATACGCCACTATCATCCATCATGTACTCCACAGCATTCAGGAGAAAATCCCTGTTGCCCGTAAAGGTGACATTTTCATATTTGTTATACCCCAATGGTGCAATCTCATCTGTATTCGAATTCACCAGATTTTTGATGATGTCCCCATCGGTTATGATCAGGACTTTTCCATTTTCACCTTTTTCGAGGTATTTCATATTGATCTGTTCCAGCGTGGTCAACTGTTCAGTCGTCATGCGATTGCGGAACATCGATTCAAAATTTCCTTCCAGCATTACGGCTAAAGGTTGTGATCCTTTATTAAACAGGCTCGGATCAGCCTGCTCACGAAGGATGCCAAAATTGAGTCGCACTGGTGTAAGCTGGATGCGTGAATATTGTGATGATGAAAGCAGGATTGTTTTTTTGACAGCACTATTTGTCTTGATGGTATCCACGCTTGCAGGAAATTCTAATTGAATCCTGTCGAGACCTTTTGTGATCGGGTGATCTGAAGTTGAAGAGATCAAGGGGTGATAAAACCATGGGAATAATTCTGTCTGCGGTTTATCGCCCTGCATCCCTACGACCATTGGTATGCGTGTACTTTGCATATCCAGCACAAGATTTGGATTGACACGTGCACCAAAAGAAAAGAATAATGGATCCAGCCCATGCTCATAGATCAGCGGGATGTAATTCTTATTCATATTGATGCTGTCGAGCGAGACTACAAGCGGATCGATCAAAAACAAAATACGTCCGCCCTGCATCACATACTGATCCAGCATAAATAGCTGCGCATCCGTAAAGGGTTGAGTGGGTTTTGCAATGATCAACACTTTCACATCTACAGGCACCTGTATAACACTGTCGATATTTAGACGGTTGATGGCGTACGAATTGCGCATGTCCTTTTCGATCGATGCTGTCTGACGATAATTTAATTCGCCCTGCCCTGTTGTAAAGGCCAATAATTCCTGGTGTTGACGCTGGATTTTCTGGATGCCATCTGCGAGTTTATATTCCAGCAAACTTATGCTGTTATTGATGATCACATCTTTATCAGCTCCCGGGATGTCGTCCTGCAATAATGAAACGGGAATATTCCGGCTTCCAAAATTAATGATCGCGTATGGGTAAATGTATTGTGAAGAAGCGCCGGCTGCATCGGTTACTCGTAACTGTGTAGGGATGAGTCCCTGTTCGCCTAGTTGCTTGCGTCGTTCATTGACTTCTTCAATTGTACCATCGTTCGGATTTTCAAAATTGTATTCGATGTTGGGATTGACCAGTGAAAAACGTCGCAGCATATCTTCTGCTGATTCCTGTAGACGCTTGAATCCTGCTGGAAATTTTCCGTCAAGCAGAATGCGGATGTAGATGCGCTCATCCACTGACTCTAAAAGTTCCTTAGTTGCAGGTGCCAGTGTGTATCTACGGTCTTCGGTGGCATCGAACGATGTGTACACCCATTGCCCTACGATATAGATCAAAATGAGAATCCCTGTCACCAGCAATGCTGTGGT
>JANPKZ010000211.1:0-6999 GCA_031426295.1 Saprospiraceae bacterium | reverse complement strand
GATTATTGATCTTTTGTCCGTTCGAAATACTAGCTGAAAATGAGTCTTTCTCAACTTTAATACTTATCGATTGAAAAGAGCTGCTGTTTGACCTTTATATAGTCGTGGAGCAATTGGTTTGGGGATTAATCAATTCATCTCGATGTTCATCCGAATCATTTATCCCAGGTCATCAATTCCCGCGAGCAAAAAACATTTTATGACCTGATCAATGAGGAGCGGGTCAATGCTTTTATAAAAAATGTCACCCGGGATGAGAGTCAGCAATATACCATGCTGGCGATCGCCCTCGATTGTGGTTTTAATTCCAAAGCTTCCTTCAACCGGAATTTTAAAAAATATACCGGTCATACTCCTAGCAATTACCTGAAACTTCAGTCTGCGAAGTAAACGTCCAGGTCTCATCGCCCAGGGAAACTGTCCCATCACTCATAAGGTATTGAATGTCAATGTATTAATAATTCCGTTCCGGTAGGTTTCACCCTACAGGATGAAGCGCCGGCGGGGATCGTGTAGCCAATCTTTGCGGCTCATTTTTTAAAAATCTCAATCATGTATTTCACAACCAAATTTTTAATGGCAGCTTTTGCTGCTTTGCTTTTCATCTCTTGCGAACAAGAGCAATACATTACAGAACCGGGAAAGCTGGTTCCAAGGACTGTGGATGAGGATCCAACTCTGCCGTCCATCACCATTACCGGTGCAATGCTTCATGCCGAAGCTTTTGGCCCTCCGGATAGCACATTGGTCATTTGTATACATGGCGGACCGGGAGCGGACTACCGTTACATGCTTAACTGCCGCGAACTTGCAGATGAAGGTTACCGTGTGATATTTTATGATCAGCGTGGTTCAGGTTTGTCACAGCGATTTCCGAGGGATTCATACATGGATCTCGGTGAAGGTGCTGTGGACCTGATGTATGATGACCTGTCCGCTGTCATCTCACATTACCGGAAGGACCCGGATCAAAAAGTATTTCTGTTGGGGCATTCCTGGGGCGCCATTTTAGCTACGGGCTATGCAGGCAAATATCCCGATGCTGTTCAGGGCTTGGTGGTATGTGAGCCCGGAGGTCTTGTCTTTGATGACATTCTTGATTACGTAAGTGAGTCGCGTTCCTTCAAATTATGGAGCGAGGTACTGAATGATGCAACTTACCAGGACCAATTCATTACCGGCAAGGAAGATCAGCATGAGATCCTCGATTATAAGCTGGGTATGCTGGCAAGTAAAAATCCGGTTACAGGCGAAGACAATACATCTCCTGGTTCTACATGGAGATCGGGTGCTGTCGTTAATAGTGCTTTACTTGAAATTGGTGAAACGTTTGAACCTGATTTTTCAGAGGGCATATCCAATTTTGAGGTGCCTGTATTTTTTATCTATAGCGAAGAAAATCGTGCCTATCCAGATTCATGGGCAGAAAAAATTTCTGGTGTGTATCCAACCGTAGAGCGTAAAAAAATTGCCGGTGTTGGTCACGATGGAATTATTTCGGACCCAAATGGCTGGAGTAACAGCACGATGCCGGCGATCCTCTCATATTTTAATTCACTTCAATAATCCAATATCTCTTACAACCATTCATAACCATTAAACAAAATCAATAATGAAAAACATAAATATCTATTTCATCCTGGTATCAATAATGATCGGGATGAGTTCACTTAATGCGCAAACCATCAACTGGGGCAGCCTTGATATAACAGACAGACATATCATTCATGCACATGCCGGGGCTGACTACGGAGGTGTCTTTGGTGCGGGCTATGGTTACCAGATCAGAAATAATTTTTTTCCGATGGTCGCAACGATCGAATATACATTTCCGGCAGGTGAAGATCTGTTTGATGATCTCAAGACACGAATAGGAATTCAAACGAACTGGGTGGAGTTTCATAATGTGATTGTCAGTACAAAAATCAATGGTGTCATACGTCGATATGAAAATGATAATGTACGTCTCGTAAATTTTGGCAGCGAACTGTCGAGCGTGATCGGATATTATCGGTCAAAGTGGTTTGTGGCGGGAGAGATTGGATTTGACAAAGCCATAATTACACATTTCAAACATTCTGAAAATTATAGTGAGCAATATCCGGGTGTCGTGGATGGGTGGTATGGTCCTTCGACGGGAGGTAATTTTTTCTATGGTGCACAGGCAGGAGTTTCGTTTGGGAATCATGACCTGTATATCAGGGGAGGTAAAATATTGACGCAGGATTTTAAGACGACTCCTACGTTACCGTTGTATGGGGAGTTAGGATATAATATTCGAATATGAGGGAAATGGTTGTGAAGTTGAGGGGCTGTCCGGAAGGGCAGCCTTTTTTATTTGTAAAATATCGGGCCAGAATAGTTTCTATATTTGGAAACTGCTTATCTTTGTCAAAACCTTCCAGGTTGAAACACTTTCAAACCAGATTCTTAGTTGAAGCTGACATATTCATAGCCAGCCTTGATCCAAAAATCATAGAGAAGGTGCTTTATAATATTGACCTGGCAGAGCAAACGAATGATCCGAAGATCTTTAAGAAACTTCAAAAGGAAATTTGGGAGTTTCGAATTCGGCACAGTGGAAAGCAAATTAGACTCCTTGCATTTTGGGATAAAACGGACAAAAATCTAACTCTTGTAATTGCAACACATGGCTTTATAAAAAAAATTGACAAGATTCCCAAAAATGAGATTGAACGTGCAGCTAAAATTCGGATGAAGTATTTTAGTAACAAAAAACAATGATAGACAATACCATGGCAAAGAAATCAATGAAATCCTACTCCCTTGATGAAATGAAGGACAAATACATTGGTGAACCTGGTACAAGCCGTAGAGAGGTTTATGAATATGAGCTCCGCATGGACATATTAGGTCGAATGATTAAATCTGCTCGATTGGAACGCAAGCTGACACAAGAACAGTTAGGTAAACTTGTTGGTGTTCAAAAGTCTCAAATATCCAAACTGGAGGCAAGTGCGAGCAGTGCCACAATCGATACAATATTAAAAGTTTTCAAAGCATTAAAGGCAGATATTCACTTTAATGTAAAATTGGAAAAAGAATACTTGCAGGTAATTTAATTAGAGGCCTAATTTTCACTTAACGCAATTGTTATGCATCATAATGTCATATCTCTCCGACCTTTCATTGGATCAAAAAACTTTGAGATTTCCCGCAGCTTTTACAGTGACCTCGGATTTGATGAGACGGTATTGGATCCGCGTTTTTCCGTTTTCAGAACGGGCAATATCAGTTTTTATCTGCAGGATGCTTTTGTGAAAGACTGGATTGACAATACGATGATCTTTTTGGAAGTGGATGATGTAGACCGCTACTATGCGGAGCTGCAGGCATTAGATCTCCCATCAAAATATGAAGGTGTAAGACTCACACCAATACGTGATGATTACTGGGGCAGGGAATGTTTCCTGCACGATCCATCGGGAATACTGTGGCATTTCGGCACATTTCATATAAAATAGATTAGTGTAATTAGCGTAATTAGCGGCCTGTAATTTTTGCCAAGCCGCTAATTTCACTAATTAACGCTAATTAAAAAAAAGGGAAAATCCAAGTTAAGGATGCAAAGTGAAATAGAAACATTTACTCCCGCGAGTGCGAATGAATGGAGACAATGGCTGAAGAAAAATCATGCCACGAAAAAATCAGTCTGGCTTATTTTTTATAAAAAGGATTCTGGTAAACCTTACATCCCCTGGACCGAAGCAGTCGACGAAGCTTTATGTTACGGCTGGGTGGACAGTAAACGGCAATCAGTGGATGATATGAGTTTCAGGCAGTTTTTCTGCAGACGAAAACCGAACAGCATCTGGTCAAAAATCAATAAAGAAAAAATTGCACATCTCACTGCAACCGGGAAAATGAGAAAAGCCGGCCTTGAAGTAGTTAATAGAGCAAAGGAGAATGGCTCATGGACACTTCTGGACGATGTGGAAGAAATGATGATTCCAAAGGATCTTGAAAAGGCCTTCAGGGCACATCCGGGTTCAAAAAAATTCTATCAGGCACAGACTAAGTCTATACAAAAAATAATGCTGGGGTGGATTGCACTAGCGAAACGGGAAGAGACCCGTCAAAAAAGGATCGAAGAAATTGCATCATTAGCTGCACAGGGTAAGAAACCCAAACAATTTTCACCATAACATCTAATGCTGGTGTTGGAAAATGTCAGAACGTTGGCTTATAATAATGAGTCTTATCTTTATCAATAACTTTTCGAAGAAACATTTTCTAGATTTATGCATTACATACGTATGAAAAATTTCCAATCGCTACTTCCGATATTCCTTACTATAGTTATTCTGTTTTGTTCATCCTGCGGTAAAGACGACGCCACACCAGACAATGCTGCCTTCAAAGGCGATTTTGTCTCCTCCGCACACACCACGAGCGGTGTAGCTACGATCAATCAGACCGAATCCACTTTGACCCTGACAAACTTCAAAACTGACTCAGGCCCGGATCTGAATATCTACCTCGCATCGAGCATCACGAATGTAACTGCAGACTATATTGATCTGGGTGACATCAAAGGTCTTAATGGTACCTATACTTACGATCTGTTAGATGATGATTATGAAATCTACAAATACGTAGTCGTATGGTGTGTAGACTTTGATGTCAATTTCGGGTATGCCGAGTTGATAAAACAGTAATTCTACACCATTATTTTACGTCCATTGCCCAGGGGTGTTTAACTCCTAACGCTCATACGTAACGCAATTTTTATTTTACGTAAAATAACCTGCAGTATTTCCCGGTTATAAAGTAAATCTTCTGCCCATGACAACGAAGGTTCTTATCCCGGTATTCCTTTTCCTGAGCTATCAAATTTCAGCTCAATCAGAATTTGAAGTCTACGACAATGGTTTAATCTACAGTGAGGCTACCATGGCTCGTTTGCGTCATATAGCTGACTCACTGGATTTACGGTTCCGGACATGCCAGTTTGATAAGATGTATTACTCGCTGTACCAGGTGAAAGCTCATAAGATCATACTGGATACAGGTGACATCAAAAAAGCCAAAAGGGATATTGATAACGTGATATCCATTGAGGACTTTCTCAAAAAATACCCCCTCTCTAAACACGAAGATATTCTGGTGATTAAATACACCAGAACATCTTATACGAATGATCAAGTGGTTGTATTTAGAGAAATCAGTCCAAGCAGGTATTATGAAATATCCATTGAAGAACCGGACACAGGAACAACTTATACTAAATCTGTGAGGGGTACGTGGTTATATAACTACCAGGATCAGACATCCTATTCTGATGAAAATCTGAATGCCTTTTATTTTTCAAATGATTTTAAAAGCATACCCATTGGAAAGGAGTACTCGTATGTTGTTGGGTATGCTGATTGTATGATCGATACGACTACGTCAAAGTTTACAGATAACCTGAAGGACACCTGGGTAGAATTGCCTCCTGACTGGCAGACTCTATCCGCACCTGACAAAGAAAAATTACTCACACAATTAAGAAGTTCATTAGTAATCGGAAATTGCAGTCAGGATCGCAGGCCCCGTACACATGCAAAGAATATTGCCATTATGTCGGCAGAAACGGCGCATTGGGAAGTCTTCATGAAAGCTCACCTCAATATAATGAATGATTACTTTTCGAGGAATAGTGATGGCAGCTATGCACAACCAGCCAGGAAAACGTATATCCGCGAACTTGAAGAACTGAATATTAATATTGTTGACCTTATCGTAGGGATCATGTTTCGAATAGAGAATCCTGCACAACTGCATTACATGGGAGACATTGGCAGGTTAGGAAGAGCCATAGCTGAATCGAATGTGTCGGATCAGTTTGAAACCCGTTTGCTGGAAATCGTAAAAGACCAAAACCTTGATGAGTTTAACAGGCTTATTGCCTTCAATTTTTTGAAGAGCTTTGCATATTATCTTCCCGACGAATCGAAAAGAATATTGAGCCGGTTGAAACTGGCAGAAGCGATCACTACCTTTCCTTCATATCTCATTCCCAGGTTATCTGTAGAATAGAAACAAAAAGAAATGTCAATATTCCAAATACGGTTAACTATCCTTGTGAGTTTCCTTATACTGTCAATAAATATTTTCTCCCAGGAAATTACCCTGACGAAGTTATATGCAGATTCTGTCAAACGATACAACTGGGAGCGCGGGTATGAGCTCCAGGCAATAGTAGCATATAATAAAGCCGTAAAAGCAGTAGGGTATGTTGATACAATTTCATTAATGAGAGATGTAGGTTTGTACCAATACTGGTTTCATGGTGTGCCTATGGAGACCTTCGGTGTCGGTAGATCAAATTCTGTGTATCCTGTTAGCATTCATTTTGGTGGTGTAGTTATGGCTGAAGTTCGGAGGACTGAGGAGGATAGCTTTGAGATATTCATGCATGAAGAGAAGCCAAATGAAGATCCGAAAATTGGTCTTAAGAACTATAAAAGCGGAATTCTTTATGGACGTCAATGGGATCAGACATTGTCAGGCAAAATTTTATTTACTGGTGGGTATGCAGCGATAGATTCAATATACAATGACACACTTCTCGTGTTAGACCCTGATACGTATGAAGATGTGAAGCAGATCATCCCCCGTACTAAATTTCCGGTTAAATGCGGAAGCTGGAAATATTATGAACTGAATGGCAACTTATTGCAGGAAGAGAAGTATGTACCTTGTCATGATGATTAGTTTTTACTCTAACCTTATTATTATTTACGCTACTGTGGTGCCCATGGTGAAAGCCATGCAGGAGCAGCAAAGTATCATAGAGGAATTGGTATTGGAAATAGATCAGCTCAAAAGCAAGTTGGTGAAGATGGAGCAATCTGGTTAATATCAGGTAAATACGTGTTAGTAAAATAAATATGTCGTAATAAATTTCAAATTTATTGCCTTTTTGGAGGTTTTGGCACGCCCACTTTCTAACCAATCTCCCCCTCCCTTGTTAGTTTCTAATCTTCTTTCTCC
>JANPKZ010000210.1:0-3609 GCA_031426295.1 Saprospiraceae bacterium | reverse complement strand
GTGTTATAGTTGTCAATAAATGCCTGGGCTTCTGTCTGTTCTGCTGTGGTTTCGGAGGCAGGCTTCGTCTCAGATTTGCATCCAATGGTAATGAGCAAAAGGAGAGCGAAAAGTGTTAAAAGTGACTGTTTCATTGTCGATTTGAATGTTTATGCGAAAGTAAAGAAGATAGAGCAAAGGGCAAGGGGCATAGGGCGGAGAGCAAAGGGCGGAGAGCAAGTGGCAAGGGGCGTGGAGCGGGGAGCGGGGAGCAGAGCAGGATGTGCATTGCAATCCTTATCTATTGCCAAAAACAGTCGGTCTGCAATCCGTCTAATTGCAAAAAACAGACGAATTGTAATTCATTTCTCCTGGCTCTATCCTCCGAGTGAATCATTTGGATAAGTCAACGGCGCAGAAGTTTGACTTGTATCATGAAAAACCTTTTTCTTTTCAAGATTTCTCGTGGTTGCAAACATGAGAGGAATAATCAGGAAAAACATAATGATGTTCCGGATGATGCTGTACACTTCCCATTCATTAGCTTTCCGGACAAGTGCGGAATCAGCAGTAGACTGAACTGGCGTCCTGATTATTTCAAGCAGAATGGGAACAAAATAAGTGTAGGTTACAATCAGGATGATAATATATCCGATGAATGTGATTAGGATATTTGTTCGGCGTGACGTTTTCCAGTTGAATACCAGGGCAAGGACCATACAAATCAATGTGACCAGGTGGCCAAGCGCCCAAAAAGGAGCAGGATTAATACCGTAAGGCTCCTGGAACATGATCAATGACGCAGGAGGAGCATGCGTCCAGTTTGGGATGACAGCCATATGCTCATAAATTGCACCACCCATGACAACCATGATGCTCATGCAGGCGGCAACAAGGAATAAGTCCCTGGCAGGAATATTTCTTTTCATATCGAAATGTAACAAAACGCTATCGCACCAGCGTCACATTGCCCTTAAAACTTTCCAGCTGATCATTCTCGCGTATTTCAATGAAGAATGCAAAGACACCGGGATTCATTGATATTTTTCTGAAGGTCCCATCCCACCACATATGTGTGGTGGCAATAGGAAAATCGTATGCCTCGTATACACTATTGCCCCATCGATCAAAAATTAAAAATTTTGTCACCACGATGGATGCGTCCGATGTTGCAGAAATTGTGAACAGATCATTGATGCCATCACCATTGGGCGAAAATGTATTTGGAATATAAATGCCACATGACAGACGAGTGACATTAACAGTTGTATCGAGTTGACAAATGGATTGATCAGAAAATATGATTTGGTATTGACCTGCTGGAATATTTGAAAAGACATTATTGACAGCCATGCCAACACCATTAATCGTCGCGTTAATCTGTCCTGCGCCGGATGCATCCACAGTAATGGTCCCATTTTCCAAACCACAATCGCTTGGTGTTACCTCAATGGTATTGATTACTATTTCTTCTGAATCACCAATAGCCAGATGAACAGAATCTGAACAACCAAATTCATTGCCAACCATGACTACATATTGTCCCGCAGCCAGGTTTTCATAATATCCAAGGGTATCCGGTGCATTAGAATTCAGGATAAAGAAAATATCGTCCGTTCCACCTGCTGCTGAGATAGCGATCACTCCATTGTCAAGTCCGCAGGTAGTGGGTATGACTAATGAATTCGCTATCGCAACCGGAACGCCACTATTGATCATGGTTGAGGCCGTATCCCTGCAGCCTGATGCATCCTCAATGATTATTTCATATGTGCCGGGAAAAAGATTATTAAATGTATTTCCAGCTTGAAATGTAATACCATCAATTGAATACGTCATCGTTGATGCACTTGCATACACAACTATTGAACCTTCATTTTGATCACAAGAAGCGGATGTAACGGCAATACTGTCAATAACGGCCTGCGGAATGGAGGTAATTTCTATTGCATCAGAAGCCTGGCATCCGTTTTCATCTTCTACGATAATGGTATACAGTCCGGCAGCCAAATTTGAAAAGGTTGACCCGGGCTGGAAGATCAATCCATCAAGTGAATAGGTAACGGTGTTAGTTGAAGAAGCTACAACATCAATACTGCCATTATCATTCTGACAAGTAGTATTGACAACTGAAATATTTGAAATTGAAGGTCCATTTAGATTGGACAAATTAATATTAAATGTATCCTTGCACCCTCTGCCATCTTCTGCATAAAGTGTGTATGTGCCACCACCCAGGTTAGAAAATGTTGGGGAGGTCTGGAAAGCACCGCCATTTAATGCATAGGTTGTACTACCTGCATTTCCAATAACGGATGCCGTTATTGAACCATCATTCCCATTACATGAGGGTTCAGAAGTGATAACAGTATCTATTTCAAATGAAGACGAACCTAAAAATTCATACGTACTGGCGCCACCGCCTGCCTGTATATTGAGATTACATACGAGTTCAAGAGAATTGTTTGCAAAATTGATCAGGTATATTTCTGACTGGCCGCTTGAGACTGCATAACATTCAATAGAGACGCAACTTTCTGAATAGGACACAATACCAAAAACTTCACCCTGTATATTTTCATCAATCAAAATCGAACTATTGGGCGGATCTGCAAGATTGATCTTCACAATCCGATCATTCTCTACAGCGACATATAAATCACTTTTGTAAAAAGTCAGATCACCGGTTGCCCTGAATCCAAAATCACCCAGGAATGTTGCGGCATTTGTTGATTTATTATACGTCCATAATTCACCTTCATCGCCTGTTGTATAAAGTAGTCCGTCAGCTGATGCTGTAAGTGAATTAAAAATTTGTCCACCAAAATCATGCACATTGGTCGTGTTGCCAGTCAGCGTATCAATTTCAAAAAGAAGCCCATTATTATTTATACCATAAAATGTACCATCCGGATGAAAACTGATGTCTGTAAGCGGGCGTGGCAGGTGAACGACTAATTCGATTTCACACGTCAGAATATTAAGGCGAAAAATGTCTTCAGTGTTGGTGCTCAGATAGATGACCTGGGCATGTGCCTGGATCATCAGGGTGAAAAATATGGTGCAACATAGAAGGCGTTTCATACGGTTGTTTCATACTGTTATTGTATGGATCGGGATCTTCCTACAAATTGATCTGGATAATCTGTAATGATTCCATCAACTCCCCATCCGATAAGACGATCTGCATCTTCGAGCGTATTAATGGTCCATGGTATTACACGCATTCCTTTTTCGTGAAGGTGTTTAATGCTTTGTTCATTCAATAATGTATAAAGGGGACTATAAATATCCGGCCTGAATGTCAGCTTCTCCAGATTCTTGTCTGTATTCTTACCACTTTCCACGAGATATGCAATATCGAATTTCCTGCTGCTTGCCTTAAATAATTCTTCAAGTACATTTTCATCAAATGACTGGAGTGTTGTCTGTTCTTCAATGCCCAATCTTCGTATTTCATTGATTACAAACCCTGCGAAAACTTCGGGTTTTGGATAATATACGCCATATTCTTTCGGATTGGATTTGAGTTCGATGTTAAAAGCGGGCATTGAATATTTATTCTCAGAAGCAAATCGCTGCACAGATTTCACCACCATTTTCAATGTAGGTTTTACTGTACTCAATTTT
>JANPKZ010000209.1:0-2417 GCA_031426295.1 Saprospiraceae bacterium | reverse complement strand
ATATGTTCAGCAGCCCATTGTGATTCCTGTTGCGTAACCATATTGTCTTCCGAACCAACGCAAATAGTAACAGGTGTTTTTATTTTTTCAAAATCATCTTCATTCATTGCATCTCCATTCCCTAGGGCACGCATCATGTCTGCGGTATATAACATATTCATTTTCCAATCTTCTGGTACGTGGCGGTCATGAAGCATTTGGGCAAATCGTGGGATCTTTTCTTCGATGATGTTAGGCTGCAACATCTTTACTTCTTTGGCTGCTGACTCTTTTGTCCATTCGAATTTGGTGCCCAAGGTCACGATCTTTTGAAAGATGTTATGATGATCAGAAGCAAGTTTTAATGCAACATAACCGCCCATACTGTAACCAAAAACTGCGGGATGAACAAGATTATTATCTTTCATGAATGCCAGTGTATCCTCTCCAAAAAGATCAATTGAAAAGGGTTGATCTATTGTCCGGCCACCATGACCGGAAAAATTGAATGTGTAAACGTTATAAAAATTAGAAAGCAGTTCCCGTAATTCGGTGAACTGCTTTTCTGAGCCTAATGCTCCGTGAAGTAAGATTAAATCTGTTTTCACAAAGTTTCAGGTAATGTATATTTCCTTCCTTTATTTTGCTCTTTCAGCCAGCCCATCAATGGTTCGAAATATTTTACCATGGCATTGGCATTCATATCATCTCCTGTTGCTTCTTTCATGACTTCACGCCAGTTCTTCGTGGCACCACTGGACATGATCTTTTTCAGGAAATCACCTATATCTGTGCTGCCATAATAGTTTGTTGCAGATGGTGGTTGGTTCAGGATCTTTTCAGCTATATGCTGATGCAACTGGAACAGGATCACATAGGAGAGTGCATAGTCATAATATTGGGCTGCGTCATCGTTGATGTGGGTTTTGGTACACGCATCGCAGAATACATCGCCACGATCATTCGGGGGTACGATACCCTGGTATTGTTTCGTGAGTTCCCACCATTTGTTGTTGAATTCACTTTCAGGAAGGTTATCAGTATACAGTGCTTTTTCAAATTCACTCATTGTACCTGCAGCGAACGGGATAAATACTCCGAAGTTGAGTGCTTCCTTCAGAAGGATCTGAATGGAGTCTGTTTTGGTATCTGCAGGTATCAAACCACGGCCTGCCAGATATGGTTTTTGCATAGCAGCCATACCCATCATACTTCCCAGTGCTTCATGAAATGCGCGGTTGGCACCGTTGCGTAATACGATCGGAATTTCTGGTGTGCTATATGCAATGTAGTAATAGATGTGACCCAGTTCATGATTTGATGTTTCAAACCATTCTGCATTGGGTTCAACACTCATCAGGCTGCGAAGATCATTGTTGAGATCCATGTGCCATGCAGATGCGTGATTGTTTTTCTTAAGTGTGGAATCAACGGGGTAGGGATAAAGACTGGATTTCGTCCAGAAGGATTCCGGAAGACCTGGAAAACCTAAACTCTTGTATAGAGATTCTCCTTCTTTGACAATCCATTCCGGACTTTTAGATGCAAGTACGCTATCGATGTTCAGTCCTTTCACTTCAAGCATGGAGCTCCAATCCTGTCCCCAACGATTTGGAAGCCAATGAGCTGGCAAATAATCAGGAACTTCTGCAACACCATATTTTTTAGCTAATTCATATCGGGTGTATGTGTGGAGTTCTCTGAATAATGGACGCAATTCCTGGTTAAGCCGTTTCATCATCTCCATCATTTCCGGAGTTGATAATCCATAATCAGATACCTGGTAGGAGAAGTAATCCGGATAGTCCAGCGCCTGCACTGTTTCATTGCGAAGGCGGCGAAGGTTAACCAATCCCGCTTTCAGTTCTTTACCAACTTCTTTGCTGGCTTCCCAGGCTTCAAGACGTTTTTGGAGATTCGTTTCTGTTTTGAGAATAGCGTCAAGGTCATTGGTGGTAACAGGTTTTCCTTTCAATTTAAAATTGAAGCCAAAAAGTTTTTCGGTTTGGGCAATCGATGCTTTAATCTTTTCTTTAACCAGGTCTGCGACTATTTGTGGATCGCTGCCTGCGTTGTACAGGATTACTTCTAATTGTCTTGCCTGGATGGGTGTAAGTTTATCCTTCATGGCAATGTACTTCTTGGCGTTCTCGATATTTTCCACGCTGCCGGTGAAAGCAGTCATAGCTTCATCTGCGATACGTGAGTTGTAGGCATTCAGGGTATCCCCTTCGCGTATTTCGGTATTAGTCTTCCAGGAGGCAAGGGCAGAAGCATAATACAGACGGGCATACTCAGTGTTATAGTTGTCAATAAATGCCTGGGCTTCTGTCTGTTCTGCTGTGGTTTCGGAGGCAGGCTTCGTCTCAGATTTGCATCCAATGGTAATGAGCAAAAGGAGAGCGAAAAGTGTTAAAAGTGACTGTTTCATTGTCGAT
>JANPKZ010000208.1:0-3817 GCA_031426295.1 Saprospiraceae bacterium | reverse complement strand
GGACTGATATTTGAGCAGTGTGAATCAAGATAAAGAACTCTGTGATACTTCAGCAGGTTTGACGATGGTTAACCTCTCGTTAGTAATGTGCTTCGAACATATCCCTGCTTCTACTGTTAAAAGGATGAATTCTTTACAGACTATAAAGTCTTTTGTATAGAATTTCAATAGAAGGTTATATTTTAAAAATCAAATAAAAACAACAATGAAGAATTTTCTCAGCGTAAAGAATTTTACACTTCTGGTGATCATGATGATGTTCAGCGGGATGATGTATGCTCAGCCAAAATTTGGCATCCGTGTAGGAGGCAATATTACCAATGCTCAATACAAGCAAGGTGATTTGACACATGAAATCAAATCAAAATTTGGTCTCGACCTGGCAGTAGTTACCGATTTCCCATTGGGTGAAGTTGTATCTATCGCACCTGAACTGCACTGGCTACAAAAAGGATATAAGATCGAAGACTTTAATGGTCCTTTATTCGATGACGCAACGTCTACCCTGAATTACCTGGAACTTCCTATCCTGGTGAAACTTAATTTTGGTGAAGAGGCCAAATTTTTTGTCATGGCAGGCCCGAGCATAGGTTATCTCCTGGGTGAAAATACGGAGGATGAAAATGGGGATGAAATCGTCATTGATCTGGATGACTATAACCGTCTGGACCTGGGTGCACACCTTGGAGCAGGCTTTGGCATCGGCCCATTGGTCATTGATGTTCGATACCTGTTAGGTGTATCCAACTTTGCAAAAGACGTGGATGACACCACAATTCACAACAATGGATTTGGAGCAGGCGTAAGCCTGATGTTCTAAATACTTTCGCCAGTCCCTTCCATGGGGCTGAAAGGAGGTAAGCCATTGGAAATCTTTACCTTTGCCCGCCTTATGAGCTCAGTAAAGGATCAGTTGGACTTCAACAAGTTACCCCACCATGTGGCGGTAATCATGGATGGCAACGGTCGCTGGGCTAAAGAACACGGAAAACCCCGGATCTGGGGCCACCGGAATGGCGTCAAATCAGTCCGGGAAGTAACCGAAGCGGCAGCAGAGATAGGTATCCAATGGCTTACCCTTTATGCGTTTTCCACAGAAAACTGGAACCGGCCAAGACTGGAAGTAGGAGCACTCATGGACCTGTTAGTCAATACGATCAGGGAAGAACTCGCTACCATGAACAAGAATAACATCCGTCTCCAGGCCATTGGAGATCTGGATATGCTCCCCCCCAAAACCAGGAAGGCATTGATCGAGGGTATTGAAAATACCCGGAACAATACCCGCATGACCCTGACCCTGGCACTCAACTACAGTTCCCGATGGGAGATCACCGAGGCCATGAAGAAGGCAGTCCAAAAAGCCTCATCAGGCGAACTAACCCCAGATCAGGTTGATGAAACGACAGTTAGTTCGTTTCTTGCCAATCCCGATATGCCGGACCCCGAACTTATGATCCGCACCAGTGGGGAACACAGGATCAGCAACTTCCTGCTATGGCAGCTCGCTTACACAGAACTTTATTTTTCAGATATATACTGGCCTGATTTTGAGAGAGAAGATTTTTATGCTGCTATTAAGGATTTCCAGCAGCGTGAACGTCGGTTCGGCAAAACAAGCGATCAGCTTACGCACACTTAAGATCCAGACAACACAAGGCCATTGGTATACGTTTTTGACGCAGATAATTTAATCACCCGCATGAAGAGTTTCATTTACCTGAAAACATTAATTGTTTTTTCATTTTTCCTTACTGCTTCTGCGGAATTGACAGCTCAAACCCCACTGGTCCAGTTTGGCGAGGTGGAAGAGCTTGAAATTGGTGGCCTTGAAGTGAAGGGCGTTTTTTTTAGCGATCCCACCGCCATCAAATCTGTTGCAGGACTGAAAGTAGGCCAGACCATCAAAATTCCCGGTACGGATATCACAAAAGCGATGCGCAACCTATGGAAGCTCCGCCTTTTTGATGACGTCCAGATCACCCAGGATAAACGAATTGGAAATATTGTTTTCCTCACGATTCACCTGATGGAGCGGCCCCGTCTCGCAGGCTGGTCATACAGAGGCGTAAAGCAGGGTACGCACAACGATCTGAATGATATCGTAAAACCTTTCCTGATCAAAGGACAGGTGGCCACAGTTGCCATGCAGGTAAATGCTAAAAATGCGATCGAAAAATATTTCATGGAAAAAGGTTTTCTCGACACTGAAGTAACAGTTGCTGAAGAACCTACCACGGAACGCACTAATGCAGTGAACCTCATCCTGACAATCGATACAAAAGACAAAATTCAAATTGCCGAGATCGATTTCGTGGGCAACAACGAGGTAAAAGACAGCAAGCTCCGGAAACTGATGAAGGAAACGAAATCAAAATCCGCCCTGCTGAAAAAATCCAAATACGTTGAGACCGAATTCGAGACAGATAAAATTGCAGTGATCGATCATTACCAGACATTGGGATTCAGAGATGCCACAATCGTATCTGACAGTGTATGGCGCAACGCAGATGGTGAATTACAAATGCAGATCACAATTGACGAAGGTGACAGGTATTATTTTGGTGACATATCATGGAAAGGAAATACGATCCACGACAGTGAGCAATTAAATAAAATTCTTGGTATCCGTCGTGGAGAGGTGTATAATGAAGAATTACTTAACTCCCGTCTACGCTTCAGCATTGATGGCCGTGATGTGAGTTCGCTGTATATGGATGATGGATATTTGTTCTTTAATGTAGAACCTACAGAAATATCTGTTGTCGATGATACGATCGATATTGAGATGCGGATCTTTGAAGGTCCACAGGCTACGATCGATGAAGTAGTTATCAAAGGAAATACAAGAACTCATGAGCATGTCATCCGTCGTGAATTGCGTACACAACCAGGCCAGAAATTCAGTCGCTCTGATATAATCCGTTCACAGCGCCAGATTATAGCACTAGGTTATTTTAATCCTGAAAATCTCGGTATTCAGACTCCGGTAGATCAGAATAATGGTACAGTGGATATCATTTATGAAGTTGAAGAACGTCCATCCGATCAGCTCGAGCTCAGTGCAGGCTGGGGTGGATTTGGAAGAAGTAAAGTTATCGGTACACTCGGTGTAACATTCAATAACTTTTCTCTTCGGAATATTTTTAACCGGGATGCATGGAGTCCTTTACCACAAGGTGATGGTCAGCGTTTTTCAGTTCGCGCGCAGACGAATGGAGACTTTTTCCAGTCCTATAATTTTTCATTCACGGAACCATGGTTAGGGGGTAAGAGACCTAATTCATTTACGGTGGGTGGTGTACTTACCAAGATCAACCAGGAATTTTTCCAGCAGGGCAAACTTGCCATCGGCCGTGGGTATGTAGGTCTTGGTTCAAGATTAAAATGGCCGGATGATAATTTCGTATCCAATACAACATTGAGTCTCGAATATCTCAACCTTGATGATTATGCAACGGGTGATTTCCGCGATAAGGAAGGGAATATTATCTCCGATGGATTCTTTAATAATTTTTCCATTTCGCAGACGATTGCAAGATCGACTATTAATGAACCTACATTTCCAAGATCAGGATCTTCTGTCAGTTTAACCCTACAGGCTACGCTACCGTATTCATTGTTAGGTCGAGAAGTGAATATGGATGATCCACAACAGTTGTACAAGTATGTAGAATATCATAAGTGGCGTCTGGATGCAGAATGGTATACACCCATAGTTGGTAAGTTGACATTGAAGACAGCAGCCAAAATGGGATTCCTCGGTTCGTACAATAAAGATATCGGTGCTCCACCCTTTGAGCGTTTTGAAGTGGGT
>JANPKZ010000207.1:0-7829 GCA_031426295.1 Saprospiraceae bacterium | reverse complement strand
AAAGCGAATTTGAAAAGATGCTCTTCCGGCGTGGGTTTGTTCCGGAATTGTCATTCGGCGCATTTGATGATGATCGGCTGGTGAGCTTTACGCTCAATGGTATCGGTGAATATTCAGCCAGGAAAACGGCATACGACACAGGTACTGGCACCATTGAATCATACAGGGGATCGGGATTAGCTACAAAAATTTTAGAAGAATCTTTGGCACACTTACGTAAAGCCGGCATCGAACAATACCTGCTGGAAGTTTTGCAAAACAATACAAAGGCTATATCGATATACGAGAAAGCAGGTTTTTCTAAAACCCGCGAGCTGTATTATTTTATCAAGCCAATCCATGAAGTAATATTCAATTCAAATCCCTTACCTCCGGGATTTGTGATGAAGGAAATGCAATTACAGCCTGATGAGATGTCAGCGATGTGGGATTTCCAACCCTCGTGGCAAAATACGTTTGCTGCTGTTTTAAAAAAGGTAACAGATTTTACCACTCTCGGAATTTATCATGATACTCGTTTGGTAGGGTATGGGGTTATTGAGAATTCAACAGGAGACATTCCGCAAATTGCTGTAATGAAATCTTTCAGAAGAAGGGGAATCGGATCCTTCATCCTGCAGGAACTTATGCAACATAATCAAGCTGGTGTTGTGAGAATTATAAATACAGATGCGCAGCATGACAGCATGGATAAGTTTTTTGAAAGTCTACAGATTACGAAAAGTGGTGCACAATTTGAAATGGTATTGGATTTAAAAACTATGTCTAAACAAGACTCAGGGAACGCGGATTAATTCAGATGATTATGATCAATCTTTCAAAATCAATTGCTTTCATTTTAGATACTTGATCAAAACCATAAATTTGCATTCCTAAGGTTTGGAAAGTAGATTTTAGCTTTGCTGCTGGCAGAAACTTGATGCTGGTTTATTATTGAGCATCATACCCACTATAAAATATTAGGAAGTTGTTTATGTTCAACTTTCGGACAATAGCGTAATCATAATGGAAGAAAATCAAAAAATACTAGACATGTCGCCGTTAGGCATGAAGTTTACTGTATTAAAAAGCAGTGCGGATACGAACGGCCAGTCACTGGATCTGCATTGGGATTTATTCCCGGGCTGCAACATGAAAGATCCGTTGATTCATATGCATCCACATGCGATTGAAACGTATGAGATCCTGACTGGTGAGATGGAATTTTTTATAAAAGATAAATGGGTCTCAGCCAAAAAGGGTGACAAACTTGAAGTCCCAATAGGAGTGGCACATACCTTTCGAAATCCAAGCAATCAGGTTGTCAAAATTTATAACACTCATCAGCCTGCCCTGAAAATGGAGGAATACTTTGAAGATGTGGTGAAGGTATTGGATAAAGTAACCCACAACCGGACGATACCCTTCAGTATGAACTTCAATGCTAAACTCTACCTGGGCGCATTGATGAGTCATTACAGGCATGAGATTATTGCTGTGAAGCCTCCTGATGTTGTGGTGAAGATTCTTGGATATGTTGGAAAAGTGATTGGGATAAAATATTAATTATTGCCAGAGAGAAATGGATACACCATTAGTTGACAAACGTTATCTGCTTCAAAAATTTCCCGGGAAAGGTGGTTGGACGTATGCAGCGATTCCGGAAGTGATGCAGGATAAACATGCACCGTTTGGTTGGGTAAGAGTAAAAGGATTTATTGATGACTATGAGGTCAAAGATTATAAGCTCATGCCTATGGGCAATGGGCAGTTATTTTTACCTGTGAAAGCTGAGATCAGGAAGAGAATAAATAAAAGGGAAGGGGATTGGGTTCATGTGACATTGTATCCAGGTAACACACCAACAGCAATTCCGGATGAATTCTTAGAATGCCTGCAAGAGGTACCAAAGGCTTTTACATACTTTCATGATCTGACGGATGGACAAAGAAAGGAATTTGTGGATTGGATTTACGCGGCGAAAACAAATGAAACAAAAATTGAACGTATTACAAAGGCATTGGATAAGCTTGGGAAAGGTGAAAAGTTGAGGGATAAAGAAGCAAAAACCTGATGCCGGCAAAATACCGTGTCTACGTTGTAGAACTATCGAAGCGTGTGTTCACAGAGAATGCGAAATTCCGTAATGCCAATCCGCAGTTTAATGGTGTGCTTGAATGCCTGTACGTTGGCATGACCAGTAAAGAACCTGCGGAACGATTCACTCAGCATAAGACCGGGTACCGGTCTAAGAAGGGATATAATCTTTCAGCAGCTCTCGTGCAGAAGTATGGGACCTTTTTGCGTCCCAGTCTGTATGAGCATCTGAATGAAGTGACTATGTCGAGGAAGGAAGCCTTGGCAATGGAAGAGAAATTGGCTTTGGATTTACGAAGGAAGGGGTATGGGGTGTGGTATAATTAGGGGTAATGCTGTGAGACTTTCATTAGTGCATATGGTTGTGAACTTAAATATCTTGAGTACGATAAATAAACGGCTAAGAACAGCGGCAATAGGACAAACCGGCAATCCGCGATAACTGTACTTTTAGATTTCAAAATTATTGCTTCCACAGTAAATTGATTGAAAGCTCATAGTACGCAATATCTTACTGCTGCTACACTCGACTTATGACACAACAGTTTAAACTTTTAACTTACTCCAAATAATAGACACCGCAAACTTCGACCTACAAGCGAAATGATCTTTAGCCACCAATATCTGAACATCTGTTTAAAATATGCAGTGTTGCTATTTATTGCTTTGCTAGTGGGTTGTAATCATGTAAAAAAGACTGCAGTCTCAACCTCCGTTATTTTTATAAAAAATATAGACATAGTGGATGTTTTAAGCGGCGAAGTGGTGACCAATCAGGATGTGGTCGTAAAGAATGACGTAATTTATTTTATAGGCAAATCATTTTCTGAATCTATCCCTGAGCATTCAACTATTATAGTTGGAACCGGGAAATACCTATGCCCCGGTCTATGGGATATGCACTTTCATTTATGCTGGGATAACGATAATGACACGTTGCTATTTCCACTGCTTCTCGCCAACGGCATTACCGGTATTCGCGATATGGGTGGAGATCTGACCATTATGCGCAACTTTAAAAGGGAAGTGCAGGATGTAGAAATAGCAGGGCCTGAAATTTTTGGTGCTGGACCTATCATAGATGGTAACCCTCCTGTGCATTTTGACTTTTCTTTACCTGTAGACAATCACACCAACATGAATATGCTGCTTGACAGTTTAAAAAATAATGGCGCAGATTTTTTTAAAACCTATTCATTAATTCAGGAAGCACAGCTTAAAGACATTGCTGTTTATGGTTCCAAAAATAACATGCACTTTGCCGGGCATCTTTCTGAATATATTGAACCAGAAACATCCATATCCTTAGGACAAAGGAGCGTGGAGCATTTGAACCGGTTAGATGAAATATGGCAAACTAATACATCTCGAATAGACAGCTTAGCAAATTTGATGGTGGCAAAAAAGACAGCTCTTTGTCCTACACTTATCACCTATCAATTAAAAACGAAAGTTCGCGATACTACAATCGTGAATAACGGCTACACAAAGTACATTCCTACATCCTTAATGACAGAATGGAAAGCCACCTGGGCAAAAAGATTGCAACGACATTCAAAACTCGATGATTGGCAGGAACTTGAGAAAACATTTATCGGCCAAAGGGAGTTAGTCAAAACGCTGCATCAAAAGGGAGTGATGATTTTAGCAGGGAGTGACTTTGCAGGAATGCCGTATGTTTACCCTGCCATCAGTTTGCACCAGGAACTCCGCTTACTAGTAGATGCGGGGTTATCCAACTATGAAGCATTAAAAACTGCCACTGTCAACCCAGCTATTTATATGAACCGACAGCAAAATTATGGCTCTGTTTCGGTAGGTAAATATGCTGACCTGCTAGTATTAGAAAAAAATCCACTTGAAAATATTGATCATCTGAAGTTGATTAATCGCGTTATCGTAAAAGGTAAAATAGTTGTTCACAATAACTGAAATTGAAGGATCTCTCACCTTGAAGGTTAATTGAATTTTCAGGACCAGTGGTAGAGTGTGGTTATCCGGCGGTAAGAGGTGAGCTGGATAGAGTTATGAATCCAGACTCAGGCACGGGATCAACCAGATTGAGTATGATTTTTTTTTCAAATAATTGCTTTACAATAGCACGGAATTATATAGGTAATGGAATGATAGCTTATCTTGAATCATTACTTTTCACTGGAAGCAACATGGGTATGAAAATCATTCTTTTTTTAGCAAGTCTCTTTCCAGCTTTTCAAAGTTTTGGACAATCTATCGTAACACTTGACATGCCACCTTTAGAAACATCTGACACGGTCACCATCATCACCAAATTTGATATTGACAAGGCGACCAAGGATGGTTATTATATTGAAGGTTATGTGGTTACTATTGATCCCTCACAGGCGAAGCAATTTCACGGCAGGAATGTCAAAATAAAAGGAGTTGTCACCATTATGAGAGGGTTGGCAATCGAACCAACTTTATATGACAAGGATGGAAATATTCTGGCATCGCAGGGACGCAAGGAGGAAACAAAGCACATTCTTCACCCCGCCATTGAAATACTGAAATAATTCTTTATCTAATCATTTTAATATAAGGCCTGAAAGGCTATAAGAATCAGCGTAGGGTGAAGCCCTACGTATACAAGATCCATCGGGCATAGTCAAGGCCTGAAAGGCCGAAGTAATGTGTATTTTTACAAAAAAGGAAGTGAATGGATAAGATTGATGCCAGGATTTTAAATATTCTTCAGCGTGATTGTTTTGTTCCGGTCAAAGAAATTGCAAAAAAGGTTTCTTTGTCATACACCCCCACGTATGAGAGGATCAGGCACCTGGAAGAATCGGGCGTCATCAAACGGAGCGTGACCATTGTAGATCCCAAAAAGATTGGCATTAAACTTTTCGTGTACTGCAATATCACGCTGAAAGTACAGTCAAAAAAGTCCCTGATGGATTTTGAAAAAACGGTAAATAAAATTCCGGAAATCATGGAGGTGATCAGCCTGTCAGGTGTATATGATTATATGCTGAAAATAGCAACACGTGATATTGAATCCTACAATGATTTCGTAATTAATACATTGGCGAATCTCCCCAATATTGGCCAGTACCACAGCAATATTGTGATGAGTGTGGTCAAAGATGAAACTGCCTATCAGATCCCTGAAGAGGAATAATTGAACTGCTCGATTTTTGTGTAGAATTCAGCCCGAATCTTATCATTACATAAATTTCCAATGCTGCCTTCATGCATATGTTCTACAACATGCGATGAATGAAACGTTCCGTTTTCCACCTGTTGACCGATTTCTTTATATGCTTCCCTGAATGGAGTGCCGGACAATACAAGTTTATTGACAGCCTCCACTGTAAACATATTCATATACTTTTCATCAGTGAGGATATCCGGATTCACCTTAATGTGGTCCAGCATTACTACGAGGATGTCAAGACAGTTTTTAATTTCTATGATCGCTGGAAACAAACACTCCTTGGTCAATTGCATATCACGATGATAACCTGACGACAGATTGCTGGTCAGTAACGTCAACTCATTCGGCAAACTTTGTATCCTGTTGCATTTTGCCCTGATCAGTTCGAATACATCCGGATTTTTTTTGTGTGGCATGATACTGCTTCCAGTCGTCAGTTCATCCGGAAATGAAATGAAGCCAAAATTTTGATTCATGTACAAACAAACATCCATGGAAAACCGGGACAGTGTGGCGGCAATACCTGACAATGCCATGGCCGTAATTTTTTCGGTCTTGCCGCGCGTCATTTGTGCATAGACGACATTGTAATTCAGGGTGTCAAAATGGAGAAGATCTGTAGTCATCTGCCTGTTGAGCGGAAAGGAGGAGCCATATCCTGCGCCGGAACCCAGCGGATTTTTATTGGCTACTTTATAGGCGGCAATCAACATTTCCAGGTCATCACTCAGACTTTCAGCATACGCTCCAAACCATAATCCGAATGATGAGGGCATAGCAATCTGCATATGCGTGTACCCGGGCAACAAAATGTCCTTATGTTTTTCACTTAAGCCGATAAGTGTATCAAACAACACCTGTACTTTCTGAGAAATTTTTTTGATCTCCTCGCGTATATACAGCTTGATATCGAGCAGTGCCTGGTCATTACGCGATCTTCCACTATGGATCTTCTTTCCCACGGCACCTTTCTGTCTCGTCAACAATATTTCTATTTGTGAATGCACATCTTCGATTCCAACTTCTATTACAAAGGTTCCTTCCGCAATGGATGCGGAGATATCCTGTAGTCCTGCTTCCAATTCAACCAGTTCTTCTTTTGTCAACAGGCCAATAGACTCCAGCATGGCGGCGTGTGCAAGTGAACCTTGTACGTCGTATTTAGCGAGGTGCAGGTCCCAGGTTTTATCGCTGCCTACAGTAAATGCTTCTATTTTATTTTGTACATCAACATGCAGGTTGTTGTTGTCTTTTTGCCAGAGCTTTTTCATAGGGTGTTTAGTTTGTTCAATAATTGGATGTACGTCGCAATACCTTCTTCTATTTCTGAAACATAGATAAATTCATCTGCACTGTGTGATCGTGCAGAATCGCCCGGGCCCATCTTGATCGTGGGGAAACTCATCAGTGCCTTGTCAGAAGTAGTGGGTGAGCCGTACAGATTTTTATTCAGAGCTATTCCAGCCTGCACAAGTGGATGATCTTTATGAATGGAGGATGCGTTTAGTCGCATTGAACGTGCATTTACCGAACACGTAACATGTTGTTCAATGATGGCTAATGCCTCTGTATTTGAATATTGATCTGTTGTGCGTATGTCAACTGTGAATGAACAGGTTTCGGGTACTACATTATGCTGGAGGCCAGCATTGATCATCGTCACTGACATCTTCACCGCACCTAATGAAGGAGACACTTTCGGGAATGTATAAGTCCTGAACCACTCTATAGCTTTCAATGCCTTATAAATTGCATTGTCACCTTCCTCTCTTGCTGCATGGCCGGGTTTCCCATGCGACACACAATCGATGACCAGCAACCCTTTCTCTGCGATGGCAATCTCCATTTTGGTGGGTTCCCCGACGATGCCTGAATGGATCGGGCCGAGTTTTGGAAGCAAAGCTTCGATGCCATTCACTCCTGAGATCTCTTCTTCTGCTGATGCAGCATAGACGATGTTAAATTTCAGATCTGCTTTGTCATAGAAATGAAGAAAGCAGGCGAGCAACGAGACGAGGGGTCCACCAGCATCGTTACTCCCAAGGCCATATAGTTTTCCGTCTTCGATAGTGGGTGCAAATGGATCCCGGGTATAATGTTTATTTGGCTTTACAGTATCGTGATGCGAATTGAGAAGAATGGTTTGTTTTGTCGAATCGAAATATTTATTAACCGCCCAGACATTATTACGATATCGATTGGAGATAATTCCTTTCTCCTTTAGAAATGCTTCAATAGCATCTGCTGTTTTGTCCTCAGTCTTACTGAATGATTCAATGCTGATCAGTTTTTGCAGCAACCCAATGGCTTCTTCGTACAGTGCTTTCATATCCTGATCAATTGAGTGCCTGTTCCACTGGAGCTATTGACCTGCAGGTTTTTTGCATGGCAAATGATCACTTGTTCAATACCAGCGTCAAGAGCGTTAAATGCATTGTCAAGTTTTGGGATCATACCTTTGGAAATAATACCTGCGTGCTTTAAATTTTGGTATTCTTCCTTATTCATTACAGGAATTATAGAATCTTCCTCTTCCAAATTCCGGAGTACCCCATTTTTTTCAAAACAATACGTC
>JANPKZ010000206.1:0-15575 GCA_031426295.1 Saprospiraceae bacterium | reverse complement strand
TTTTTAAATGATATCGCACCTTCTCCTGATAAACGTCCAAATCCATCAGATACAAAGGGTGAAAAAATTGCACCGGATCCTAAAGCACCCACCAGGGTCTTTATCTATAAAACGATTTCAGAACCACAGGTTGGAAACGTTTCTTATTTCAAAGTGTATTCAGGCACACTAAAAACTGGTGATGACCTGATCAACCTGGCCAATAGTAATCATGAACGCATCAATGCCATCTACGTATCCAATGGTAAAAATCGTGAAGCGGTCAATGAGCTGAAAGCAGGAGATCTGGGTGTCACTGTAAAGCTTAAGGAAAGCCATACAAACAATACACTTACTTCGAAAGGTGTCAACAACGCGATGGATCCAATCCATTTTCCGGAATCACGTATTCGGGTCGCTGTAACACCACCTAATAAAGCAGATATCGAAAAACTTGCAAAAGCGTTGCATACCACGCATGAAGAAGATCCAACACTGATCATCGAGCAGTCTTCAGAGTTAAAACAAATGTTACTTCATGGTCAGGGTCAACTGCATCTGGATCTTATAAAATATCGTATCGAAAAGGTTTATGGAGTTTCCATGGTGTTTGATAAGCCAAAAATTCCATATCGTGAGACCATAACAAAAGTTGCCAATGAAACGTACCGTCACAAAAAACAAACTGGTGGTGCGGGACAATTTGCTGAAGTTCATATTCGTATCGAGCCGTATCACGAAGGCATGGGCGACCCGGAAGGATTAACTACACGCACCAGGGATGTAGAAAAACTACCTTGGGGTGGTACACTGGCATTCTACTGGTGCATCGTGGGAGGATCAATCGATTCTAAATTCAATAGTGCCATCAAAAAAGGTGTCATGAATAAGATGATCGAAGGACCGCTGACAGGATCACATTGTCGTGACATTCGCGTAAGTGTATATGATGGAAAGATGCATCCCGTGGATTCTAATGACATGGCGTTTCAGTTAGCAGGTACTATGGCATACAAAAACGCATTTCAACATGCAGGTCCCCAACTGCTTGAACCTATTTATGATCTTTCGATACTTTGTGAAGATGTGGTCATGGGGGATGTAATGGGAGATCTTCAGGGGCGACGTGCGATCATCATGGGTATGGAACGTGAGGGGCACTATCAAAAGATCCTTGCCCGCGTACCTCTTGCAGAACTACATGATTATAGTTCAACCTTACGATCACTGACACAAGGAAAAGCGAAATTTTCCATGAAGCTTGCGGATTACCAACAGGTTCCGGCAGAGATCCAATCTAAGCTTGTGGCAGATTATCAACTGCATGCACATGATGAACATTGACCGTGAATCGTGAATCGTGAATCGTCAATCGTCAATCGTGAGCAGTGAGCATTGAACACTGAACACTGAACTTTTTACGCCAGCAATTTTTTCAAAATGATGCATAAAATACAAATGCTTGCAAATTTTACCTGCAAGCATTTGTGTTTAAATACCTTTTAACTATTAGTTTTTAACTATTAGTTTTTAACTAACCTTCCTCTACCTCAAGCTTATACCCCACACCTTTCAATGTCTTGATATATCGTTCTCCAACTTTTTCTCTCAACTTGGAAATATGGACATCAATCGTGCGGCTGGCAATGGGAACAGAATATCCCCATACTTTTTGAAACATTTCTTCGCGGGTAAAAACTTTACCCGGTTGTGATGCGAGCAGCATTAATACTTCAAACTCTTTTTTGGCCAGTGTGATTACTTCTTCATCAATTGTGATCTGAAAACTCCTCGGATCAATTTTTAATGCACCAAAATCTATTACGGATGATGTGACGGATGCGCTACGACCAGAATCTTTGCGGCGCATCAGGGCCTTAATTCTGGACAATAATAGTCTTGGCCGGATGGGTTTTTGAATATAATCGTCCGCACCAGCTTCCAAACCTGCAATCTCACTATATTCTTCATTTCGTGCAGTGAGGAAAGCAATGATGGAATTTTTCAGCTTATCGTTCCTCCGTAATTCATAACAAGTCTCTACGCCATCCATCCCCGGCATCATAATATCAAGCAGGATCAGATCAGGAATTTGTTCATCTGCCATCTTCACTGCTTCTGCACCATTGGACGCCTGGATCACGTCAAAACCATTACGGGATAAGTTGTAATCGAGGAATTCAAGAATATCCGGTTCATCATCGACGATGAGCACTTTGATGTTATTTTCCATAAGGTCCATGGTTCTGGTTGGGAGGTAGGGCAGTGTTTCGGCTGAACGCATGGACAAAGATTGGAAAAATCCATCAGGAACTGATTATTCTTCCATTTACCTGACACCACATATTACATAAAAAGGACGTCCCCCAGAGATTGTAAAGAGAATGTAAAATTTATTATCATCATTCGAATTAGAAGCGGGTAACGGACCATTCTAACGTAAAGACTGGGTTAAAAAATCACCTTTATTTCGCTCATCGAATTAACAAAAACTTGAACGACAAAATGCAAATGCCGGCATGTATTGCCGGTAATTTTGCAGCTGAAATTTTGAGGAAGTAAAGTCCTCGTAAATCATACTTTAAAAAATAACTAACCGAATGAAATTAATCTGGACTCTCCTATTATTAATCTCTGCTCATTCACTGTTTTCACAAAATATCATCCCTGTATCAGACGCCGATCTACAGGGGGGAACGACTGTCCATTGGACGAAAAACAATACATACGTATTGGACGGCTTAGTATTTCTTGAGGAAGGAGGCACACTCCACATTGAACCAGGTACCATAGTAAAATTCACACCTCGTGCTGATGTTGGAAATCCTTCTGCTTTAGTAATCACACGCGGTGCTCAAATTTTTGCTGAAGGAACTCCAACAGAACCTATCATTTTTACAGCCGAAATTGATAATGTAGCGGATCCATCTGACCTGGGCCCCACAGATAATGCACTCTGGGGAGGCCTTGTGATCCTCGGAAAAGGAGTGACACAAAAAAATGGTAATGCCACAGTAAATATCGAAGGAATTGATACTTCTGAACCAAGAGGTTCTTATGGAGGTACCGATAACGCGGATAATTCAGGTGTACTCAAATATGTTTCTATTCGTCACGGCGGTCGATTGATTGTATCCGGCAGTGAATTGAATGGATTAAGTCTTGGTGCTGTTGGAAGTGGAACAACACTTGAATACATCGAAGTATATGCAAACTCTGATGACGGTATTGAATTCTTCGGTGGTGCACCAAATCTGAAACATGCAGTTGTTGCATTTTCTGAAGATGATTCTTTTGACTGGGATGAAGTGTATACAGGTAAAGGTCAATTTTGGTTTTCAATCCAACGTGCTGATATCGCTGATTCAGGAGGCGAACTTGATGGAACTACACCTGATGATCTGACGCCATATTCTAATCCAACAGTTTATAACTGGACACACATCGGTGCAGGTCCTGGTGCAACAGCATCAAATCCCCTCGGATTATTATTCCGCGCAGGTACTGCAGGCACAGTAGCCAACAGTATTATTACTGAAATGAAAAATAAAGCTATTGAAGTCCAGGATAAAGATGCAGGTGCAAATGATGCCCATCAGAAACTGGTAAATGGCGAATTAAAAATTATAAATAATCTCTTCTGGAATAATGGCTCGAACACTACACTTGATGCATCAGCAACAGGTATGATTCGCGTAACATCGGGACAGCCCAATCAGGATGATGCAGACGCATCAGATCTGATTGCTCACCTGATCGCTAACAATAGTGTGATTGCAGATCCAGGCATCCGGAGTGTAAGTCGCGATCAGGATAAAAACCTGGATCCACGCCCATTAAGAAGTGGTGCTTCTTATACAAATACACTTGCTGCATTTCCTGATAGTGATGGTTTCTTCACACATGTCAATTTCGCAGGTGCATTTAGCTCTAATCCGGATCAACTTTGGATTGCTGGCTGGACAGCTCTCGATCGCAATGGCCATCTGAAAGATCTTAGCGCAGGTGGAGAAGTTATTAATATCGTAGATGGCGACCTGATCGGAGGTCAGGTCTATAACTGGACAAAAAACAATACATATATCCTGGATGGTTTAGTATTCCTTGAAGAAGGAGGGGTGCTGAATATCGAACCAGGTACTGTAGTGAAATTCACTCCACGCGCCGATGTTGGAAATCCTTCTGCATTAGTTATTACACGTGGTGCAAAAATTTATGCTGAAGGTACATTGGAAGAACCCATCATTTTTACAGCAGAAATAGATGACGTAGCTGATCCAACTGACCTCGGCCCTACTGATAATGCCCTTTGGGGCGGGTTAGTGATTCTTGGAAACGGTATCACTCAGAAAAACGGGAATGCAACTGTAAACATTGAAGGTATAGATACTTCCGAGCCCAGAGGTTCTTACGGTGGAACTGATAATGCAGATAATTCCGGCGTGCTGAAATATGTATCCATTCGTCACGGTGGTCGTCTGATCGTATCAGGTAGTGAATTGAATGGTTTAAGTTTAGGTGCTGTAGGAAGTGGTACAACGCTTGAGTACATTGAGGTGTATGCCAACTCAGATGATGGAATTGAATTTTTTGGTGGTGCACCTAATCTGAAACATGCGGTAGTTGCTTTCACTGAAGATGATTCCTTTGACTGGGATGAAGTCTACACAGGTCAGGGACAATTTTGGTTTTCAATCCAGCGTGCGGATATCGCAGATTCAGGAGGAGAACTGGATGGAACAACACCAGATGATCTGACACCATACTCTAATCCAACAGTATTTAACTGGACACATATTGGTGCAGGCCCTGGCGCTACCGCTTCGAACCCACTTGGATTATTATTCCGTGCAGGTACCGCTGGCACAGTAGCCAACAGTATCATCACCGAAATGAAAAATAAAGCCCTTGAGGTACAGGATAAAGATGCCGGTGCTAATGATGCCCATCAGAAACTCCTCAGTGGAGAATTAAAAATTTCAGGTAATCTTTTCTGGAACAACGGCTCAAATACTACGCTTGATGCATCATCTACAGGGATCATCCGTGTTACCTCAGGTCAACCAAATCAGGATGATCCGGACGCATCAGACCTGATCGCACATTTGATAGCCAACAATAGTGTAATAGCAGATCCAGGTATCAGAAGTGTTAGTCGTGACCAGGATGAAAACCTGGACCCACGTCCACTGAGAAGCGGAGCAGCCTATACAAACACTTTGACCGCTTACCCTGCCAACCCGTTCTTTACTGAGGTTAATTACGCTGGTGCATTCAGTTCTAATTTAGATCAGTTATGGGTTGCCGGCTGGACTGCTCTTGAGCGGAATGGACACCTTAAAGATCTTACCACTGGTGGTGAAGATATTTTTATTGTCGATGCAGATCTTGAAGGCGGAGGAAATGTATATGATTGGACTAAAAATAATACCTACATTCTCGATGGTCTTGTATTCCTGGAAGAAGGTGGAACATTGAATATCGAAGCTGGAACAACAGTAAAATTCACTTCACGAGCTGATGTAGGAAATCCTTCAGCGTTAGTGATTACCCGCGGATCAAAAATATATGCGGAGGGTACACTAGAAAATCCAATCATATTTACTGCTGAAGCAGATGACGTCACTGATCCATCAGACCTCGGACCAACGGATAATGCTCTCTGGGGCGGTATTGTAATCCTCGGAAATGGCGTGACTCAAAAAAATGGAAATGCTACTGTCAATATTGAAGGTATTGATACATCTGAACCACGTGGTTCATATGGAGGAACAGACAATGGTGATAATTCAGGTATTTTGAAATACGTTTCCATTCGTCACGGTGGACGTCAAATCGTTTCCGGTAGTGAGTTAAATGGATTAAGTTTAGGAGCAGTAGGAAGCGGTACTACACTTGAATATGTTGAGGTGTATGCGAATTCAGATGATGGAATTGAATTTTTTGGTGGTGCACCAAACCTGAAACATGCAGTAGTTGCATTCACAGAAGATGATTCATATGACTGGGATGAAGTCTATACTGGTAAGGGACAATTCTGGTTCTCCATCCAGCGTGCTGACATCGCCGATTCAGGAGGAGAACTTGATGGTACTACACCAGATGATCTGACTCCATACTCAAATCCTACTGTTTACAATTGGACGCATATTGGCGCAGGACCAGGTGCAACAGCATCTAACCCATTGGGTTTATTATTCCGTGCTGGAACTGCGGGTACAGTTGCCAACAGTATCATTACCGAAATGAAAAATAAAGCCATAGAAGTACAGGATAAAGATGCAGGTGCCAATGATGCACATCAGAAACTGGTAAATGGTGAATTAATAATTGCCAGTAACTTATTCTGGAATAATGGCTCGAATACAACGCTGGATGCAACTACTACCGGAATTATCAGAGTTACATCTGGTCAACCTAATCAAGATGATCCGGATGCTTCTGATCTGATAGCTCATCTGATAGCTAACAACAGTACTATTGCTGATCCTGTGATTAAGCATATCAGCAGGGATCAGGACAATACTTTAGATCCACGTCCATCAGCTACAGGTGCCGCTTATACAAATCCTGTTGCCAATTATCCTCAGGGTGATTTATTCTTTGATGTGGTTAATTATGCTGGAGCTTTCAGTGCATCAAGTGAGGAATTCTGGATCGGTGGCTGGACAACGTTAGAGCGTAATGGACACCTGGCTGATCCGACAGTTGCAACTGAAGAACCAGCTGTTCCTGAAATCGCTGATCAATACAAGGTGTATCCAAATCCAATTACTGCAGGTTCATCATTTACGATTGAAGCCAATACGAATACATCGTATAAAATTTCACTTCACAACCAATTAGGTGTGCAGGTTACCAATGGAATAGCCCAGTTGAACAGGGGCACTACCGAAGTCAATGTGAAAGGATTACCAGCAGGTATCTATTATATCAAATTTGTTACAGAACAAAATACCTACTTCACGAAAAAACTGATCATACAATAATAATGAGTTGAGGCAGAAGGACCTTCCGAAAGTCCTTCTGCCTTATTAAAATCCGATAAAAAATCTGTTATGAAAATTTATTTGTTCATTTTAAGCATGCTGATGCTTACCGTTTCCTACGGGCAAAAAGGAATATTAAGCGGGAAGGTTGTCGACAAGGTTTCAGGTGAATCCATCATAGGCGCCATTGTTGAAATTCAAAGGGATAGCCAGCAAGTTACTGGTGCATCCACGGATTTTGATGGTAACTACCTGGTGGAATTGGAACCAGGCACCTATAGTGTCATCATCAAATATTTGTCATACGCACAACTCACCATTTCCGATGTGATCATCATTTCAAAGGAAGTTACACCTTTAGATGCTGCACTGGAAACTGAATCAGAAGAATTAGTAGAGGTTGTTGTTAAAGCGGAGGCTATACGTACCACTGAGGTGGCGTTGATTGCTCTTCAAAGAAAAGCGTATACAATTCAGGATGGAGTTTCATCCCAGCAAATCACAAGGACTGGAAGTTCCAATGCAGCTGATGCTATTCGTCAGATGCCGGGTGCTGTCATTGAGGGTGACAGGTTTATAGTAGTCCGGGGTCTTGGAGATCGATACTCTATTTCCCAATTAAATGGTGCTACGCTTCCTGGCACGGATCCATACCGTAACAGTACGAGCATGGACCTGATTCCCTCACAGATGATAGATAATATCATTTCTGTGAAAACCTTCACACCAGATCTCCCCGGCAATTTTTCAGGAGGTCTGATCAATATTGCTACGAAAAGCATTCCTGATAAATTTAATTTATCACTTGGTATCAATACTTCCTATAATTCGCAATCTTCCCTGATTGATAATTTTCAATCACCTTCTGATAAAGGAAAGTATGACTGGTTAGGATTTGATGATGGTAGCAGGGATCAACCGGATATCCTGTTAAATGAAGAAATTCGGAACCAACTATCCTCAAGTACATACCTCGAAGCACGTCAGGCAGGTAATGATGAGCTTCGATCTATTTTTGAACAGACTTCCAAATCACTGAGTAATACTTTTGTACCAGCGCGGACATCAACACCATTGAACATGGGTTTTAATTTTTCGATGGGCAATCGGATGAAGCTTTTTAGCAACGACCTTGGGTGGACAGTTGCATTGAATTACGCGTCTAATTTCACTCATTATGATAATGGTAATGTATCCACTTTCGTAAACACAAATAGTGAGGATTTATTTGCTTATCAAAATCTGAATGAAAGCAAAAGCGTCCGTAATCCCAACCTGGGGGGATTATTTAATCTTGCTTACAAGCTTGCAGATAATCATATCATCACTGGAAATATCCTGTTCAACAATGATGCAGAAATTATTTCCCGCTCACAGAAAGGAAGTTACCTTGGTCAAATTTCTAACAGCCTGGCAGACTTTAATACGAACTCAGTTGAGTTTATACAGCGCCAGATGTCCAATTTTCAATTAGGCGGCCGACATGCTCTTCCGAAATTGAATAATATATTGGTTGAATGGAACTCTTCATTCACGCGTTCCTTCCAAAATGAACCCGATGTTAAATACTTTGCATTCACTACTGTATGCGGGGAGAACGGTAATGAAGAGGAGTGCGAATATTATATCAACAACGCGGAGTATGCGTTTCCTTACCATTTCTTCAGAAAACTGAATGATAAAAACTTTGAAGGCAAACTGGATATCACCATTCCGTTTCTCAATGCAAAGAATACCAACAATCCGAATAGCCTGAAAGTAGGTGGACTCTATTCTTCCGCAGAGCGTTCATTTGAAGAATACCGGTACCAGTTAAATAATAGCGGTGTGCCTGCTAACCTGAATTTCACTACGTTTAATGGTGACTTCAATGCATTCTTTGACCCTTCCAATTTTGGAATTGTTGATACGTTATTCAAAGGTGATGGAAGTATTCAGCGGTATGTAACAGGATACCACTATATCAATCAGATTAATGCGAAGAATTTTTACACAGGATCAACTTCTGTTGCTTCTGCATACGCAATGCTCACATTTAATATCACCAACAAACTGAAAGCTGTAGGTGGTGTGCGTATGGAAAAAACAGACATGGAAGTGATCAGTCGTGACACTACAGTTCCCGTAGGACAGATTAACCTTACAGATTTTCTGTATTCAGGTAACCTGATCTACAGTCTTACTGAAAAGTCGAATCTTCGTCTTGCAGCAACTCAAACACTCGCAAGGCCTAATATGAGAGAACTGGCACCTTTCGTACAGTTTGATACAAAGAATGGTTTTTTTAATGTTGGAAATCCTGCCCTGAAGAGAACGCTCATTCAAAATTATGATGTACGATATGAATTCTATCCTAAAGCCGGTGAACTCATTGCCATCAGCGCGTTTTACAAATTATTTGAAGATCCCATTATCAGAGCATTCAATCCGAGAGCAACGATTCCTGAATTATCATTTATCAATGTAGATAAAGCTACAGTAGCAGGGGTTGAGTTAGAAATGCGTAAGTCTCTTGATATTATTCATCGGAGTCTTCAAAACTTTTATTTCAACACGAACGTAGCCTTAATCCATTCTGAATATAAAATACCCCAGGACGAGATTGATAATTCAAAAAATATTGATCCTGAATATGCAGAGACGACGAGGCCATTCCAGGGCCAGGCACCTTATATCGTCAATGCAATCTTATCGTATATCAATCCGGAGTCCGGATTTGAGATTGCACTGGCCTATAATGTGTCAGGTCAGAAATTATACAACATTTCCCTTTTTGCAACTCCTGATATTTATGAGCAACCTGTATCCATGCTCAACTTCAAAATATCAAAACGTTTTGCTGAAAATTATCAGGTAAGCTTTACAGCTAAAAATATTCTGGATTCTATTTCTAAAAAGACACTTGAATTTAATGGAAAGGAATACATCGCCGAATCTTATCCAATGGGAAGGACCTTTGGTGTAAGCCTGACGTATCAAATTCGATAAGCTTCATACTGGTCTGGCACCAACCCACATAAACCTTTTTTTTGCCAGAACAGTGTGAGGTAAAGAGTAACAGATTTTTTTTATTATCGGAGCCCCGGGAGCCTTTGGATTCCGGGGATTTTTGTTTTTAACAGTATGTTGGGGTGATATCAATTACAATAGTCGCATTTTTAGAGCGTTAATGGTGTTACCTGAACTATGAGGAAAAATCGTCAATCCAGAGTTACTAAGAGTTCGCAATTAAAAGGGCGGGCTGTTTCCTTTGTATTACATGCTGCTTTGCTGTTATTGGCATTCCTGCCATTTTTATCCATGCAAGCCCCTGAAGAACCTTCGAAGGAAGCGCTGGTGATCCAGTTCGATTACCCATATAATGAATATGTAGCTCCCGAAAAATTCGTCGTAGAAAATATGAATGAAGGCTCTTCCAGTTCCGGCAGCGAAGAGGGAGGAAGTACTCCATCCGAAGAACCTCAACAAACCCGTCCAACGGAAGCTGCGCCTTCACGGTTACAGGCTCCCGCCATGTCTTCACCTGTACGGTCCAGCACGATGCTATCTTCCAGCACTTCAGATATTCCTTTGCCCCAACCAAAGCTCAAAACCCAGCAAGCCTGGTCGGCAGTCACCGATGAAGGTGGTGTGGAAAATGATGGCGTTGAAGAACTTAAGATGATCGAATGGTCAGATGGCAGAAAGGGCGATGTGGCCGGATCCGGAGGTGATGGAGACGATGACTCAAGTGTTTGGAATGATGGTTTTGGTAGCGGTACTGGTGGTAGTGGAACAGGTTCCGGTGGTGGTCCAGGTAATGGTACTGGAGCAGGTTCGGGTCCAGGTGGTGGTACAGGTACTGGTGGTCTGGGTAAAGGATCAGGTATTGGTGGGGTAGGTAAAGGACTCAAATGGGGGACAGCCATCGGTGATGGGGATTTGAGCAGAAGTCTTATTCAGCGCTCACCCAGGGCCGGTTCGCTTGCAGTGAAAGAAGGTAAGATCTGTATCTATTTGTGTGTAGATAAAAATGGCAAGGTGATGTCAAGCAACTATAATCTTGCTAAATCAACCATAAAAGACATCAGCCTGCTGACCAAAGCGCAGGAAACCGCAAAAGAGTATGTATTCGCACCCGATATCAAGGCCTCTGAAAAGCAATGTGGAAACTTCTACTTTGTTTTTTCCTTCAATTAATACCTGAGGATTAATCTTCCTTTACAGCAGCGATCACTTCTATTTCCAGCAATGCATCATAATGTAAAACACCGCATGGGATTACAGCTCTCGCGGGTTTGTGATCACCCATAATGTCTGCATAAACCCTGTTAAGCTCAGGCCAGTACTCTATGTCAGGTATAAATATGGAGACTTTCAATACCTGGTCCAGGCCTGACCCCGCAGCTATCAGGATGGCTTCAATATTTTTCATGGTCTGTCTTGCCTGGATCTCAATTCCGCCCGCTACCATTTGGCCATCAGCATCTAAGGGAAGCTGCCCTGCCACGAACACCAAACCGTTATGCACGATCGCCTGGCTATAATGTCCTGCCGGTTGAGGAGCATCATGAGTATTGATCTTCTTCATAAAAAGTTATAAATAAGGGGTTAACAGTTATGTGATCTTTGCCAAAATACCCCGTTGCATTCGAACATTCGGTATCTTTGCACCGTTTTTCAAACAAAATCTAAAGAAAAAATTCCCTTATATCATGCAGGATCAATTAGTTGAACAATTGAAGTATAAAGTTAAAGACATCACCCTTGCGAATTGGGGCAGACTCGAGATCGAATTGGCTGAGGCAGAAATGCCCGGATTGATGGCTCTTCGCGACCAGTTTGGCGAATCTAAACCTCTGAAAGGTGCCCGTATCGCAGGTTGTCTGCACATGACCATCCAGACGGCAGTTCTGATCGAAACACTCGTAGAACTTGGAGCAGAAGTTTCATGGTCTTCATGTAACATCTTCTCTACACAGGACCATGCTGCCGCCGCTATTGCCGCTGCAGGTATTCCTGTTTTTGCATGGAAGGGAATGTCATTAGAAGATTATGACTGGTGTATTGAGCAAACTTTGTTTGCATTCTCTGATAACCAGCCCTTGAATATGATCCTGGATGACGGAGGTGACCTGACAAATATCGTTCTGGATAAATATCCAGAAATGATCGCCGCTGTCCGTGGTATCACTGAAGAAACAACTACAGGTGTGTTACGTCTGTATGATCGCGAGAAAGCAGGCACACTACCTATGCCTGCGATCAATGTCAATGACTCAGTGACAAAATCTAAGTTTGATAATAAATACGGTTGCCGGGAAAGTTGTGTAGACGCGATCCGTCGTGCTACCGATATCATGATGGCTGGTAAAGTAGCAGTTGTAGCCGGTTTCGGAGACGTAGGGAAAGGCTCTGCTGCATCGTTACGTTCTGCAGGTTGTCGTGTAATTGTGACAGAGATTGATCCGATCTGCGCGCTACAGGCAGCGATGGAAGGATTTGAAGTGAAGAAAATGGCGGATGCTGTTAAAGAAGCAGACATAATTGTTACAGCAACTGGTTGCAAAGACATCTTGATGCCTGAACACTTCAAGACAATGAAAGACAAAGCCATCGTGTGTAACATCGGTCACTTTGACAATGAAATTGATGTTGCGTGGCTTAATACTACTCCAGGCATCAAAAAAGTCGAAATCAAACCTCAGGTAGATAAGTACACGATTAATGGAAAAGACATCCTCCTGCTTGCAGAAGGTCGCCTGGTCAATTTAGGCTGTGCAATGGGTCACCCATCATTCGTAATGTCAACTTCATTTACCAACCAGACACTTGCCCAGATCGAACTTTGGACCAAAGGAGATCAATACGAACATAAAGTATACGTTCTTCCAAAACATCTTGATGAAATGGTAGCACGTCTGCACCTGGATCACCTGGGTGTAGAGCTGGATGTGCTGACAAAAGATCAGGCATCTTATATAGGAGTAACACCAGAAGGTCCGTACAAGTCAGATCAATACAGGTACTAGGATTTTAAAAGGTAGAAGTGAAAACATTGATTCTCATATTGGGCATGACTATCCTGCTGACACATTCTGTGTCAGCTCATAAGGATCATGACATCCACCTGAGTATGTGCGAGTTGAGATTCAATGAACAATCTTCTACGTTTGAAGTAGCCATCAAGGTATTTATTGATGATCTTGAAATGGCGCTTAAAAACCAGGGAGTAACTAATCTTCGAATCGGTGCATCCAATGAAAGTGATCTGACCAATGAGCATATTGGTGCATATCTCAATCAGCAGTTTACCGTTGATGTCAATGGCAAAAAAATTATGCCTGTTTTTATCGGGAAAGAGGTAGCGGAAGATAAGATTGCAGTGTGGTGCTATCTTGAATATAAAACAGATGCAGGGCGTGCATCAAAATGTACATTTACGAACCGTGTACTTCTTGAAGTTCACGCGGATCAGCGGAATATTATGGATATCAGGATGGGACGATCTCACAAGGATTATACCATCCTGGATTCCTCTCATCCCGCCTGGAGCTACACATTTTAATGTTGATCCGAAAACTTTTTACCTATCCCATCAGGCTCTATCAGCTGACACTTTCTCCATTGATCGGTGCAGGATGCCGGTATACCCCGTCATGCAGCCAATACATGATTGACGCCATTTTAGAATGGGGTCCGATCAAAGGCATCTGGCTCGGCATTAAACGTATCGTGCGTTGTAATCCCTGGGGAGGCCACGGTCACGATCCTGTGCCAAAAAAGTCAGCTTCCCGGACCTAAGTGTTATTTTCTTCTCGAGAGTTGGTTTTGTTTTCTGAAAGAATCCTGATTCTTTCTCCATAGTCTCAAGCATGCCCAATCAAAAATACCTTTATTCCCTTCCTTCCTTGCTCCTTTGATCTCTTGCTCCCTCACTCCTTTGATCCCCATCAATCTAAAATCTAAAATCTAAATTCTAAAATCATATTAGGTTTTTCAACTCCATTTACTAACTTGTTAGCAGATTATTTACCTCTCGTTTACACTTCAAAAACCAACTGAAATGAAACATTGTCTTCTGCTGCTCTTGAGTAGTATTCTATTTTCTGTCAATTCACTTTACGCCCAGGTCACTACATCCGCCATGACGGGATATGTATGGGATCAATCTCACCAGCCTCTGCCCGGAGCTAACATTGTCGCTACGCATATTCCTTCCGGCACCATTTACGGAGTCATTTCCCGTGAAGATGGAGGTTATACAATACCCAACATGCGCATCGGTGGACCCTACCTGGTGGAAGTAAGCTTTGTGGGTTATGAAACAGATTCGCAGGATGATGTCTACCTGAAACTGGGAGATAAATTGCGCAGGGATATTTCATTGAAAGAAACCACTACCGAACTGGGAGGGGTTGAAGTTGTCGGGTCATTAGATTCTGACATTAACCGGGACCGGACAGGTGCCGCATCATTTATTGCTAATGACCAGATCCGCCATATGCCCACAATTAACAGGTCGGCGGCAGATCTGACAAGATTAAATCCGATGGCAGCTGAGGGAGGGTCTTTTGCAGGACGAAACGACCAATTCAATAATTATTCTCTCGATGGCTCCATCTTCAACAATCCGTTTGGGTTGGATGCAGCTACCCCGGGTGGACAGTCAGATGCACAGCCTGTGTCATTAGATGCCATCGATCAAATCACTGTAAATATTGCTCCGTATGATGTCTCTCAATCCGGATTCACGGGTGCATCAATAAACGCTGTGACCAAATCAGGTACGAATACATTTAATGGTTCTGTATTTGGTTACTACCGCAATAAAAGTATGATCGGTGATAAAGTAGGGGAGACAGAAGTTACACGAGGTGATCTTGAACAATTTCAAACCGGCTTTAGCATTGGTGGTCCTATCGTGCAAAACAAAGTTTTCTTCTTTGCTAATTTCGAAATGGAAAGAAGATCCGATCTGGGTTCCTACTTTTTAGCAAGCCGTCCGGGTCTTAGCGGAGATAATGTATCACGCGTCGCTGCCAGTGATCTGGAAACTGTTTCTACTTTGTTATTTGAAAACTTCGGATACGTCACAGGTCCTTATGAGAACTTCAAACACAAAACAAATAATCAGAAAGGGATTTTTAAGCTGGACTTCAACCTGAGCGATGATCATAAACTTACAGCAACGGTCAACTTCCTCGATGCTTTCCAGGAAAAACCAGCGCACCCATCTGCTATCGGCAGAAGAGGTCCTGATTTCCAGACATTACAATTCCAGAATTCAGGATATCGCATTAATAATAAAATCATCTCGGGTATCGTCGAATTGAAATCCCTTTTTGGTAATAATTATGCTAATAAGCTCCAGGTGGGTCTCACGTCTTTCCGTGATAGCCGTGATCCGTTTTCTACACCATTCCCTGTTCTTAATTTTGGAAAGGATGGTATCCGATATATTGTTGCGGGACACGAACCATTTTCAATTAATAACAGTCTTACGCAGGACGTTCTACAGATCTCTGATAATTTCAACATTTATCTGACAGGACATACACTTACAGTTGGTGGAAGTTTTGAACGCTTCGCTTTCGACAACTCCTTTAACCTAACAGGGTATGGTAA
>JANPKZ010000205.1:0-2139 GCA_031426295.1 Saprospiraceae bacterium | reverse complement strand
CAAAAGAACCGCACAAAAACCAAGTTGTACATGTACCTCAGCACTGTTGGGATTGATGGCCAACGCCTTTTCAAAACTTATTTTGGCTTCCCTTACTTTCCAATCCCAATGTAGCTTTATACGTCCAATAGCCAGGTGACTTTCGGCAATTTCGTTATCCAATCGAATGGCTTGCTGAGCTGCTTCGTATGCTTGTGATTTAATCTCTTCCCCGGTTTGCCAACCAAACGAAGCTATGTTCGAATAACAAAATGACTTATACGCGAAGGCGATCGCATAGGTAGAGTCAATCGAAATGGCAGCATCAAAATATTCAATGGCCTTGAAAATCCCATCCGGGGTATATTTATTTACATGATACCGTCCTTTAAGATATAATTCATAAGCTTCGACATTGTCGGTGTACTTCTTTAGAACGTCTTCTTTTTCTGAGTCTAATAATTTGATTTTAATGGCATTCAGGATGGAAAGTGAAATCTCATCCTGGATAGCAAATATTTCTTTGAGTTCCCGGTCAAATGTTTCAGAATACATATGGGATCCATCCGCTACATTGATCAGCTGCGCAGTGATGCGCAATACATTGCCTGATTTCCGAACGCTGCCTTCCAGCAAATACGATACGCCCAGTTTTTTCCCTATCACGCGCAGGTCTTCATTTTTTCCTTTGAAAGCAAAAGAGGAAGTACGCCCCATCACTTTAAGCTGGGGGATTTTAGCAAGCAGATTGAGGATTTCTTCACTTATTCCATCTGAAAAATATTCCTGCTCAGAATCGTCCGACCAATTGACAAAGGGAAGGACCGCAATGGATTTTTCAGGATCGGTTGGTTTGGAGGCTTTAAAAAATTTTGGATAAAGGAAGATGACGGCAAAGGCCATCAATACAATGGAAATTCCTATGGCGATGCGTGACTTGTTGCTTTTTAGACCAGGGTCTGTGTGTTTTGTATTGGTCAATACCTCTGGCGGCAGTGGAGCAATGTCACCGCCTTCAAACAATACCTGGTACATCCGTACAGGCTGGCTTACATTCTTCAGGATCTCCTCTTTGACAAACCGAGACTTTATGTCCTTTTTGTTGGCAACATTATGGTGTACCGACTCTGAAATATAAATACAACCGGGGCTGGCCGCAGATTGAATCCTTGCTGCAATGTTTACGCCATCACCAAACACATCATCATCTTCAAATACAACTTCTCCGAGGTGAATACCAATCCGAAGTTTAAAATCATCAGCCGCAATACAGTTTTCCTGAATTTTGATCGCTGCATATACAGCATCCGATACGGTAGGGAAGCTGGCCATGACCCCATCGCCCAGTTCTTTGATCCACCGTCCATTAAATTCTTCGATGACTGGCCGCTGGAGTTTCCTGTTTTTATCCAGCAGGACAAATGCTTTCTGCTCATCATTACCCATCAGGGCTGAGTACCCTACGATGTCGGTAAACATAATGGCGGCGAGTTGGCGGGACTGGGGCATTGGGTAGAAAGATACCCTAATTCAAAACCTCATCAAAGACAAACGATATATAATAGATCTGCCCAACGTACGGCGAACCAAAATTAGTGCGGTAGTCTTTACCGCCCAGATTAGTGCCGCCAAGCTTGACGATGGTCTTCATAGAAGAAATCGTATAGTTGACCTGTGCATCAAGAACACCGTATGCAGGCATGATATCCTCTCCGAATCCGGACTGCCAAAGGAAGGATTCCTGGTAGCGGTAATTGATATTAAAACCAATGTTTTTGGTCACTTCACTGGAACCCATACCAATACTAAATCGATTTTTGGGTGTGTTGAATCCGGCAATGAAATCCGCATCTTGCTGACCGGAGTATTCAGTGTAATTATAATTTCCGCTAAGCACCAGGTTCTTTGGCAGGCTATAAGACAACCCAAGGCCAATACCAAAGGAAGTCAACGTATAGGGAGAATTGGTGCCGAGAATCCATGCTGATCCGGCATTGATTTGTTGTCCCTGATGCAGGGTGGCAACTTTATTTACCGCACTTTGTGAAGCTATAAAATTAGAATATGAAGAGTAATAATAATTCAGGTCAACTAATAATTTGTTTGTGATGATCGCTTTGTAGCCTATTTCGTAAGACCAGAGTTGCTCTGGCTGCAGGT
>JANPKZ010000204.1:0-3941 GCA_031426295.1 Saprospiraceae bacterium | reverse complement strand
TACGATATTGCCCATGCAGTATTTCCTTCCCTGGATCTTTTCCTTGTAGATGCATTCATGATCTTTTTTACCCAGAGATAGTCGTCATCAATTTCTTTCACAAGAGCAATGGCCTTTTCGGGATTCACGTTGCCATTGACAAAATCAATTGTAGTTGTATAGTACGTAATAGGAATTTCTCTGTCCTGAGCATGTAATGTGCATATTGATGCTATTGTAAATAGGGTTGATAAGGTTTTCATGAGGAGGGAATGAGAGGAGAAGTGATGGCTGAGAGTGATAGGTATATATCAAAATACACAATCAAAAATGAATATCAAATGTGTTATCATGCGCCCAGTACTTTAAGATGATTAAAACGTGCCTGACTGAAACATGCAGTATCGTAGAAAGCCAGAAAATAAGCAAAGTATATACGGCATATACTTTCAGTTTTGGCCTATTTTACTGGCTTATACGGGTATTGTCAAAAAAGTATATCGTATATATACGATGAACTCCGCCGCAATTTCCACACAACGATTTACCATGAATAATGTTGATATTAATACACTCAAGATTATCTGAATCATGTCTTCAAGTAAAAAACCAAAAACCTTACCGGAACAATCCCAGCGATCCTTACCCGGGCTTGAAAAACGAATGCACCCCCGACCAGAATTTATCCGGCCAGGGTATAAAGGCAGTGAAAAACTTAAAGGAAAAGTCGCACTCATTACAGGAGGCGATAGCGGCATCGGTCGTGCTGTGGCAGTACATTTTGCACGCGAAGGCGCAAACGTTGCTATCAATTACCTTGAAGAAGGTCCTGATGCACAAGAGACAAAGAAGCTTGTGGAAAAGGAAGGTCGGGAATGTTACCTGATACGCGGTGATATACGCACGCCACGGATTTGCTCTGAAATGATCAAACGCACAATCAGAAAATTTGGAAAACTGGATATTCTCGTCAACAACGCAGGAACACATGTGCCACAGGAAGATTTCAAAAATGTAACAGATGCCCAGATCCGGAAAACATTTGATGTCAATATCATCTCCATGATACGGTTGACACGCTTAACATTACCACATATGAAATCAGGTGCAAGAATCATTAATACGACTTCCGTAACTGCTTACCGGGGCAGTGATCATCTGATCGATTATGCAGCCACCAAAGGCGCCATCGTTTCATTTACACGATCCCTTGCCAGCGAACTTGTTTCAAAGGGTATCCTGGTCAATGCTGTGGCACCTGGTCCGATATGGACGCCATTGATTCCAGCATCCAGAGGACATGTCAAAGATTTTGGAAAAAATACACCTATGAAACGGGCCGGGCAACCCAGTGAAGTAGCACCAGCATTTGTGTACCTGGCATGTGAAGATTCAAGTTATGTCACTGGCCAGGTCATGCATGTCAATGGTGGTGATTTTCAAAGCAGTTAGAAGAGCTTATAATTTCACAACTAATTTTTTGGAACTTCCTTCGGCACATTCTACACTTACATAATATGATCCCTTAGGAATATTGTTTCCCTGAAAAATAAATTGGTTCGTACCGGCTTCAATCTTCCTCCGTTGCGAATCCATTACCTTTCCTTCCAATGTTATAATTTTCACGTGCGCGTAACCAGGTAAAGCATTAGAAACAGTAATCGTTATTTCATCCGTAAATGGATTAGGAAAGACCTGTATTTTATTTTTGAAAAGTTCATTTTCTTCAACAGCGATTGGTATGGTTGACATAGTCACGCGGAGTCTGCGAATATTCTCTTTATATACAATCAGGTCTTCGATCGTCACGAGGTTATCTGTGTATACATTTGTCAGCCCTTCCTGCACAATATCACCCGTGAGAATATCTTGCGCATACCAGAAAATAATCTGACCCGTCACAGGTTTAAATTGTTGAGGACGACGAATTGACATATCGGATGTGAGTTGATCGAATGGAGATTCGTCATTAGGGAAAAACGCATCAGACTCCAGCCATACTTCTCCTGACCAGGAATCCGGTTCATCAACGATCGACTCCGTATCCCAGCGATGCCATCCACCCCATGTACCCCAATCATCTCCAACTGCTGATGCGCCAGTACCAGGTGTACCATCACCCGGATCATTTGCATTCGGATCCAGCCGGTGATTAAAAAATGCAGGATATGAAACATCTGAGCGATAATATTCCTCATGCCATGCCACATTGTCAACGGCTGTTTGAGTGGTAACCGTGGAACCATTGATCCAGTGATCATTAAAATCCGGACCCGTATCCATACCATGTGCACGCTCACTCCAATACAAAGCCATGCCATGACCCATAGAGTCCGCCTGGCGGTAATTTTCGACAACCTCCACCCCCCAATAATTGGCATTGCCAGTATCATTTTTGCTATGAAAACTTTGAAAAAATGGGATATCCCGTTGAGCAGAAACATTTGTATTCAGATCAAACGGCTCTGGATAGTTAACCACTCCGCCTGCACGATTTTTGAGGTTTGTGGGAAAGTGTTGTGAAGCATTCCCAAACATGGCTGCAATAGGTGTGTCTTCTTCATGCGCACGAAATCCATTATTAAACAACACCACCGATGCATAGTGCTGCGGAAATGCTTTTGCTAAACCAGTGGCACCCCATGAGCCCATGCTATGGCCATGAATATGTATTTGAGTGCGATCGACATTAAATTTTCGGATCAGCCATTCATCAATCCAGAGGTATTTGCGTTGTGAGTAATTGACAATTGTATCTGGTTCTGGTGGTAAATTATCAGATGTGAAGGGATCCCAGTTTTCCCGCCAGCCAAAATGTAAGCTGGGATTTTCAATAAATGCAGGCGTAGTTCCCCGTATGCCAAATACATCATCGTTATGTGCGAGAAGTATTCCCTTTCGGGGTTTGATATTCACTTCTGCTCTTGACCCTGCAAGGCTTTGACGTGCAGTGCCACCACCACCATGCAGCCAAACAGACAGAGGAAATGATTGCGTCGTATCCAAATCATTCGGTACACTGATCATAAAAAAACCTGCCATTCCGTTTTTGGCTGCATTCGCCATGACGGGAAAATCTGGTCGTCGATCCAGATGATCATCGCGGCCATCCACCCACATATAATATGCAAAACAAAAATGATCGATAGGACTAAAAGGTGATGGAAATAATGCCTGTAGATGAGCTTCTACAGGATCGCCGATAGGATCATATGCATATTGGACAGGATCATCTGTAATATTATCTCCTGAGGTAATCGAAGTTTCACCGAACGCTACCACGGCAAAATATTTCGCACCTGCTGCATGAGGAGTAAAAACAAACAACCCTTCTGTGATGCCCAATTGATAGGTGCCACCTTGTCCATCCGGAATGCGATACGTAAGAGAGGTGTCTACCTGTTCTTTCAATGCCACGGGCAAATAATCCAGGTGAAATGGCCTGCCGATAAGCGTAGCGTCATTGATTGTAGTGAAGGGATCATCATCTGAGTAGATACCAACAGTTTCAGCTATGGGTAGCTGAATATTCCAGACAATCCATACCTGTCCTTCCGCATACCAGGCGCGAACATTTTTTTGAGCCTGCAAGGAAAATGATAAGCATGTTAAGCACAGGATGAGGAGACGGGCCATAGTTGATCTTTTTTGTAAAAGTATCTTAAGGTTTTAGTAATAAATAAATATCATTTAAATTTCTTAATCTACTTTATCTTAAAACTTTACTCCGGTCATGAAACTAACACCAGAATTTTGCCACCTATACTTCGGTATTCGTTATTCTGACCTCGTTACTTGTGGTGAGCTTGTCGAATCCACTCTTACTTCAAACTGTTGAGTAAAGTGAATCAGTGACCAAAGGAGTAAAATCCATCATGCCTGATAGTCCGTCCAACTATACCTTAGCCTCCGCCTCATTTACGCTTAAACAAATACTCTCCTCCACCTTGCTTCAGCAACAT
>JANPKZ010000203.1:0-4757 GCA_031426295.1 Saprospiraceae bacterium | reverse complement strand
GGCTGTAATTGCCCGCGCCGTCCTCAATAAACCTCAAATCCTCCTAGCTGACGAACCCACGGGTCACCTCGATCCGGAAACAGCTGACTCAATCCTTCAATTGATCCGTAAGCTTGCAGTTGAATACCATACAGCGATCCTGATGGCTACGCACAACGTTACACTCATTGAACGTTTTCCGGGACGGGTGTATAAAGTGGAGAAGGGCAGGGTGCATGAGATGGATTAATCGTCTATCGTGATTCGTGAGTCGTCAATCGGGAGAGGTGAGTAGTGATCATTGCAAAATTCTTTACAGTTCACTAATAAAAAAAAGACAATGTTTGAAGTAGGTTGTTCCTACGCGCGGTACTGAGCAGTGTCGAAGAATCGTTGTGTCATCAAATTTCCGATTGATGAATTCGTGTTCAATGGTTGGTTGTGCAAAACAGATTTTGCCAACACACGAACGTAGGCACAGCCTACGCTCAACAATAAAATCTAAAGTCTAAAATCTAAAGTCTAAAATCCAAAGTCTAAAATCTAAAGTCTAAAATCCAAAGTCTAAAATCCAAAATCTAAAGTCTAAAATCCAAAATCTCCCTTTCTCCCTTTCTTCCTTTCTTCCTTTCTTCCCTTACTCCTCCAGATCATACGAATAATGATCAATGTCCTCATCAGTAAAATTCCCCAGTTCCCGATCCGTAAACACTTCAAACGGTGTCATTTCAGGAACAAATGTTTTAAAATCCTCATGCAGAGTATTCAACATGGTGATAAGTTCTGGTTGTGGAAAACAATCTGTCTTATCCTTCCTGTAATTGACATGTGTCCACACACCAGGCGATCCATTCAACGCATTAGTGTTTATGCCAAACCACTCTCGATCATAAACAACATCTTCAATAGCGATATGAAAGAAGTAAGCCATTGAAAGAATAATAGTTTTCGTGGCCTCGATCTGTGCATCCGTGTATTTTTGATAATACTGGTTTCCTCTCCAGGGTGTGCCGAGATCTGTCACCTGGTCTTCCGGTATAGTTTTATTGTTGACCACTGTTTTAAATGTTCCATTGGCTTGCTTGACCAGAGGACCATACGAACAGATTTCAATGCCGACGGAAGTTTTATTTAAAGAAGCGCGCAGATCCGCGTTGATATTGCTATTTGTCTTGCTTAATCCTAGATGATATGCCCACAGATATTCCGGAAAGGCGCGGAATACAGTGCCATCAAATTTATTTTCTTCATCACCTGCGTTTCGCCCGATGACAAATGCTGTAGCAACACGTTGCGTGTCTTTCTCCCACCACGCGATTGTAAAATCGGGTCTTGGCCCACCGGCGGTATGATGCAGGATGATTTGCTTTTTAAAATGTAATTCTGAAATAAATTCTGCTTCGGTCAGAAAGTACTTAGTTGATTTTGGAAAAAAGGTGTAAGCTGAATCCAGCAGACCTTTCCATGTATCTCGTCCAACAATTGCATCAGGTGCGAATTGTTTTTTACGCTGAAAAGCTTTTACGGCATCTTTCGTTTCCGCATCAAATTTTCCGTTTTCAGGAGTGGCAATCCCGGCTTCCCGCAGCAACGCCTGAAGAAATAATACATCCGATCCGCTGTCATGTAATCGAAGGGTTCTCATATGATTATATAGTTGGTGTAATACTAAGATACGAATCCTGGCTTTCCGCTACTATCAGATTACCAACTCACACCTGAATGTTGACCTGATACAATATTTCAATATTCAGGATTTTTAATTTTGAATTTTAATTAGCGTCTATTAGTGTAATTAGCGGCAAAGTTGTTTCTTAAACGCCAGTATATCCTGAAGGGGTCAACTGATAAAGCTCCTCTTTGATCCGTTCATCAACATCAAGTTGCTGAATAAATGCATGGATCGATTCTTTGGTAATCTTGTCCTTTCCTCTGGTAAGATCTTTCAGTAACTCATACGGATTTGCTACACCTTCTCTTCGAAGTATTGTCTGAATTGCTTCAGCGAGTACTGTCCAGTTGGCTTCCAGGTCCTGAGAAATAGCCTCTTCGTTGGCAGATATTTTTTTCAATCCTTTCTGCAGCGAACCTAATGCAATGTACGTATGTGCAACCGGCACGCCGATATTTCGAAGTACAGTGCTGTCCGTAAGATCACGCTGTAACCTGCTCACAGGTAATTTATCAGCGAGATATCCGAAGATCGCATTTGCATATCCCAGGTTCCCTTCTGCATTTTCAAAATCAATCGGATTTACTTTGTGGGGCATTGCAGATGAACCTACTTCATCCGGATTTGCTTTTTGTCTCAGGTAATTCATCGAGATATAACTCCAGATATCTCTGCAAAAGTCAATGAGTATGGTATTCAGTCTCATAGTCACATGACACAATGCAGCCAGCTGATCATAATGTTCGATCTGGGTAGTATATCTATAGCGTTCTACATTCAGGTATGTGTGCGTAAAATGATCAGCCCACTCAATCCAGTTTATATCAGGGAATGAAACATGGTGGGCATTAAAATTACCAGTTGCACCACCAAACTTGACTTTCAAATCTGTTTTTTCCAGCTGGGCAATTTGAGAATCCAAACGTTCCACAAACACCATCATTTCTTTTCCAAGTCGGGTAGGGGACGCAGGTTGACCATGTGTGTATGCCATCATGGCCAGATCTGCTGTGCTTTGTGAAAATTCAAAAATGGATTGACGCGCTGATTTAAAAGCAGGAATAACCACCTCGTGGTACGCAGCTTTGATCATCAGGGGAAACGCAGTGTTGTTGATGTCCTGGGACGTGAGGCCAAAATGAACCCATTCACGTAAATGTTCCAGGTGTAAAGCATCCAACTTTTCTTTTATAAAATATTCAATCGCCTTGACATCATGATTGATCTTTGACTCGATCGCTTTGATGCGTGATGCATCATCATCATTGAAATTTTTCACTACGTCATGTAGCGCAGATTTTTCTACCTCAGTGAGTGTGTGGTTCTGAATGATCCCTGTTTCAAGCATTGCAATCAGGTAATCGATTTCTACCCTGACCCGGTAACGCATCAAAGCAGCTTCTGAAAAATAGGGTCGAAGTGAAGAGGTCTTATCAGCATATCTGCCATCAACCGGCGAAATGGAATGTAACATGAATGTCATTTTGGACATCCAAAAATACATCTATTCAGCAGGAGGTCTGGTATTATACCTTAAAACATCTCAGGATCAAGGTTCGTGTATGCTTCCTGATCGGCCATTTCATTAGTAAATGGAACTGTAATCGTCGTGGTAGTGCCTGTCCCGAACACACTATGAACCGAAATTTCCCCTTTTAAGAAATTTACCCTGGCAGCTACATTCTCTGTGCCCATGCCCTTTTTGATATCTGTCGGATCATATCCTTTGCCATCATCCTCCACCATGATCTCAAGATCCTCATCATTCCGGATGAGCTGGACCAGTACTTCCTTCGCCTGGGCATGTTTGATACCATTGAATAACAATTCCTGGACGATCCGGTAGATATGAAGTGTTACACCCAGCGGCATTTTTTCAAGTGGACCATAGTGAATGAATTCTATATGAGGCGTGTCTTCACTTTGTATCCGGTTAACAAGGTCATTGATTGCCGGTACGATGCCCATTTTTAATAAGGCACCTGGCTGCATATTATTTGAGATAGTGCGCACTTCATCGCAGGCTTCATCAAGAAGCGTGACAGCTTTTGTATATTCTTTGTGTTTACTGATATCAGGATTTTTGGCCTGAATCGCATCAAAATGAAGCTTGACAGTGGAAAGTAATCCTCCCAGGCTATCATGAAGATCCCGTGCTATTCTTTCCCGTTCTACTTCCTGACCCTGGAGCATAGAACTCATCGTTTCGAGTTTAAAATTACTTTCCAACTCGATGATCTTACGTGTATTGATTTCTTCGTTTTGTTTGGTAATGATCTGGTTAGCATTAAGCCTCTCCTGGAAACTTCGGATCACGACATAGGATACGATTAAAATAATAACTGCGCCTACCAACAGACCATAGCTCATCATTTTTGCGGACCTGGATTTGAACTCTGTAATATTTTTTTGAAACTCCATTTCGCGGAACTGGGTTTGTTTTTCCCTGCTCTGAAATCTCATCGCCATTTCCTGGATGCTGGAAAAATTTGTGGCTGCATTCAGGCTGTCATTAAATGCATTGTACATCTTCATGACGGCCAAAGCTCCCGGATAATCATTGATACGTTCATAACTATCAGCAAGCTTTCTGTACAATTCGCGTTTGACGAAGGTGTCATAACCAGCAATCCGAAGACCTTGCTGGAAATAATATTGCGCAAGCTTGTATTTTCCTGCATGCATATTATACATCCCAACATGCAGATGAATAGATGGCAGAAAGGATTCATACCGTATGCTGTCATATTTGGACAAGATTAATTGCATAGAATCCGGCAGGTCTTCGAATAATTCTTTGTGCCCGGTCAATGCAGTAATCGTAAGTTGATTCACCACAGAAAGTAATGTATCCTGGATCTGGAGATTTAGCTTACTCGCTTCGTCCAGGTATTGAGTAGCCTTGTTAATTTGCTTCCGTGCGATATAGATCTCGCCGATATGCTGTAGCATGCGCGCTTCCTGGAGTGTATCAAGATTGCGCTCGGCGTATTGTTTCACCCGCTCGAACATACCAATCGCTTCCATGTAATATTCACTGCCGCTATATAATCTGCCCAGGTCAACGATCGTCTGATACATGCGCGCTGAGTCACCTGCTTTCTCA